>NZ_SMKS01000158.1:0-592 GCF_004348435.1 Saccharopolyspora terrae
CATCGACATGGCGAGCTTGCCGTTGCCGCGCTCGTTGACGACGCGCCCGAGGCCGACGGTGCCGCCGGCGCCGGGGAGGTTGAACACCTCGGTGTTGCTCTGCAGGCCGGCGTCTTCCATCGCCTTGACCGCGGTCCGGGCTGTGATGTCGTACCCGCCGCCGGGCGAGTTGGGCACCAGCACTCGCAGGCCCCGGATCTGTGCTTCGGCGCTGCTGTCACCGCTGGTGCTGATCAGTGGCGGCACCAGGAGCACCAGCAGCACGGCTGCGATGGCAGCCAGCGCGCTGCGTAGCCGCACGGGCAATCCCGCCTCTCCATTGTGGTCGGAACGTGAGCTGGCTCATGCTGCACGCCCGCACGCCGCCGTGTCTCGCTTAGGCACGTAACGACACTTCCGGAACTTCTGTAACCCGTCAGCATGAAGAACACGAACATCGAGCAGAAAGAGCTCAACCCGCCCCGTCCGGCCACGCGCCTCCCGCTCGTGGTGGCCCGATTACCGCCGTAATCGGGTGCCTGATTACCGCAGTAATCCGGGCCACCACGGTGTCGAGGCGCCGGTTACGCCGGTCCGGGGCCCGGGGTTTGTT
>NZ_SMKS01000023.1:0-83372 GCF_004348435.1 Saccharopolyspora terrae
ACAATGCCTTGTTGAAACAATCCCAGCACACACTCAACAACCCAAAGGTCGGAGCGTGATACTCAAAGAAACCACCAACCACCATCTCCGAAGAGACAACTGGTCAGGGGCATAAAAGAACACTAACCAAAACAGTCCACTGTTGAGTTCTCAAAGAACACACCCACACCATCGCCACAACCCATTCTCAGGGCCGTGAACTCCGGGGAGTCATTTCCTCGTTCGCGCTTTCGCTGCAGTGAAGACTAGCAGGCCCTTTTTTCGGTCTCACCGGGGGGGTTAACCCTTATCCGGTGCCGCCGAATTCGGCTCGCTATTCTGCCCGGCAGCTTACCAAGCGCTATTTTCAATCAAAGAACAGGGTGGAAAACCGCGTCCGCATCCCCAAGCCGATTGGCTTGCTTTTACTTTCTCGATTTCCCGGTCGGGGCGCCCACTCTACCATCCGGAGACAGGAGCTTGGTTCGCAACCCCGCATCAGGCCCGGCCCGGTCTTCCCGGCCCGTGTCGCTCTGACTTGGAATAAGTTACACGGTCCGTTTCGCGGGGGTCAAACCGGGGGGTGTTAAAGCGAAACGGGGCGCGAACCCGCAGGTCAGCGCCCCGTTCCAGTGCTCGTGTCAGCTCAGGACCTCGGCCCCCGCGGTGTGGCGCTTGCCGCGACGGACGACCAGCCAGCGACCGTGCAGCAGGTCCTCCTGGCTCGGAGCCCAGTCCTCGTCCGCGATCTTGACGTTGTTGACGTACGCGCCGCCCTCCTTGATGGTGCGTCGCGCAGCGCCCTTGCCGTTGACCAGACCGGTTTCGACGAGCAGGTCGACGATCGTGGGCCCGTCCGCCAGGCGCAGCTCGGCCTGCGGGACGGCGGCCATGGCGGAGTCCAGGGTCGCCTCGTCGAGCTCGGCGATCTCCCCGCGCCCGAACAGCGCCTGGCTGGCGGCGATCACCTTGCGGGTCTGGTCCTCGCCGTGCACCAGCGTGGTCAGCTCCTCAGCGAGCCGCTTCTGCCCCGCGCGCAGCTGCGGGCGCTCGGCCGTGGTCTTCTCCAGCTCCTCGATCTCCTCGCGGTCGAGGAAGGTGAACAGCCGCAGGTAGTTGGGCACGTCGGCATCGGCGGCGTTCACGAAGTACTGGTACCAGGCGTAGGGCGAGGTCAGCGACGGGTCGAGCCAGACGTTCCCGCCACCCGTGGACTTGCCGAACTTGCGGCCCTCGGAGTCGGTGACCAGCGGCAGCGTCAGCGCGTGCGCCGCCGCGCTCTCCTGCTTCCGGATCAGGTCCACCCCGGCGATGATGTTGCCCCACTGGTCGGACCCGCCGAGCTGCAACCTGGTGCCGTGCTTGCGGTAGAGCTGCACGAAGTCGTTGGCCTGCAACAGCATGTAGCTGAACTCGGTGTAGGAGATGCCGTCGGTCTCCAGCCGGCGCCTGACCGTCTCCCGCGCCAGCATCGTGTTCACCGAGAAGTGCTTGCCGACGTCGCGCAGGAACGCGGTGACCGACAGGTCAGCGGTCCAGTCCGCGTTGTTGGCCATGACCGCGCCGGTCGGCGAGTCGTCGAAGTCGACGAACGTCGACAGCTGGCCGTGGATCTTCCCGGTCCACTCGGCGACCGTGCTCTCGTCGTGCAGGTTGCGCTCGCCGACGTCGCGCGGATCACCGATCAGACCGGTCGCCCCGCCCGCCAGCACGACGGGCCGGTGGCCCGCCTGCTGGAACCGGCGCAACGTCAGCATCGGGATCAGGTGGCCGGCGTGCAGGCTCGGCGCGGTCGGGTCGAAACCCGCATAGAGAGTGAGCGGCCCGGTGTCCAGGTCTCGGCGCAGCGCGTCGAGGTCGGTGGATTGCGCGATCAGTCCGCGCCAGGCCAGCTCGTCAAGGATGTGCTCACTCACGCAGTCCAGTTTCGCTCATCCCCGCAAACCGGTTTACGTCCGGGCTCGGGTCCGGCGTCGGCCGCCACGCCGGTAGGCGCTGACGGACTCCGAACCGTCGACCCACGAGCGCCACGGCAGGTCCATGGCGGCGGCGACGCCGACGCGGGGTCCGCTGCGGATGTCGTCCTCGGCGACCTGCGTGCCGTTGTAGAGGCGGACCGGCGAATCCGGCGAGGTCAGGTCGACGCCGTTGTGCTCGCGGGTGATGCCCAGAACGCCCGCGAGCCGGGCCGGACCGCTGGCCAGCTGGGCGTCCTTGCGAGCGGCGGGCTTTCGGCTGCGAGCGAGCTCGCCGCCGGTGGTGATCTCCCCGGCGCGCAGCAGAACCGCGCCGGGGACACCGTCTGTCATGCACACCACGTTGATGCAGAAGTGCATCCCGTAGACGAAGTAGACGTAGAGGTGGCCGGCGGGGCCGAACATGACCGAGTTGCGCTCGGTCCGGCCCCGGTAGCAGTGCGACGCCGGATCGTCGGTGCCCCGGTAGGCCTCCACCTCGACCAGGCGCACGCCGACCTCGCCCTCGGGGCTGCTGGACCGCAGTTCGCAGCCCAGCAGCCGACGCGCGACCCACAGCGGGTCGCGTGCCAGCTCGTCGCTCGTCACCTGGTCCACGTTCAGCACCCTACCGGGCGTGCGCTGCCGTTGATCACTCCGACAGCCACCCGCGGTGCTCGTCGACGGCCGCCACGACCTGCTTGCGCTGCTCGGCTACCCGGCTCGGCGCGGTCCCGCCGTGCGAATCGCGGGACTCGATGGAGCCCGAGACCGTCAGCACCTCGCGGACCTGCGGGGTCAGCGCCGGGTGAGCTGCGGTCAGTTCGGCGTCGGTGAGCTCGTCCAGGCCGACTCCGCGGGTCTCGGCGGTGCGCACGCACTCCCCCGACGCCTCGTGGGCGACGCGGAACGGGACTCCCTGGCGCACCAGCCACTCCGCGATGTCGGTGGCGAGGGTGAACCCGGCGGGCGCGAGCTCGGCCATCCGCTCGGTGTGGAAGGTCAGCGTGCCGAGCATGCCGCTCATCGCCGGCAGCAGCAGGTCCAGCTGCTCGACGGAGTCGAAGACCGGCTCCTTGTCCTCCTGCAGATCCCTGTTGTACGCCAGCGGGAGGGCCTTGAGGGTGCTCAGCAGGCCCGAGAGGTTGCCGATGAGCCGACCGGACTTGCCCCGGGCGAGCTCGGCGACGTCGGGGTTCTTCTTCTGCGGCATGATCGAGCTGCCGGTGGCCCAGGCGTCGTCGAGGGTGATGTAGCCGAACTCGGCGGTGTTCCAGATGATCACCTCTTCGGCGATCCGGGAGAGGTTGACCCCCAGCATGGCCAGGCAGAACGCGGCCTCGGCGGCGAAGTCGCGGGACGCGGTGCCGTCGATGGAGTTGTCGGTGGCGCCGCGGAAGCCCAGGTCGGTGGCGATGGCCTGCGGGTCCAGGCTCAGCGAGGACCCGGCCAGCGCACCCGAGCCGTAGGGCGAGTAGGCGGTGCGGGCGTCCCAGTCGCGGATGCGGGAGACGTCGCGCAGCAGCGCCTGGCAGTGCGCGAGCAGGTGGTGCCCGAGCAGCACCGGCTGGGCGTGCTGCAGGTGGGTGCGGCCCGGCAGCACCGCGTCCGGGTGCGCGGCGGCCTGCCCGGCGAGCGCGTCGACGACGTCGAGGACGCCTGCGGCGATGCGCCGGCTGGCGTCGCGCAGCCACATCCGGAACAGGGTGGCGACCTGGTCGTTGCGGGAGCGACCGGCGCGCAGCTTGCCGCCGAGGTCGGCGCCGACGCGTTCCAGCAGGCCGCGTTCGAGGGCGGTGTGCACGTCCTCGTCGTCGATGACCGGGGTGAAGGCTCCGGATTCGACGTCGGCGGCGAGGGTGTCGAGCCCGGCGAGCATCGCGTCGAGCTCGTCCTGGGTCAGCAGCCCGGCGCGGTGGAGGACGCGGGCGTGGGCGCGCGATCCGGCGATGTCGTAGGGCGCCAGTCGCCAGTCGAAGTGCGTCGACAGGCTCAGTGCGGCCATCGCCTCGGCCGGGCCGGAGGCGAACCGGCCGCCCCAGAGCTTCGTGGGCTCACTGCCTTGCTGCGTCACGTTCGGTTCCTCGGTGCTTTCTCGGTTGGCTTCCGGGCGGCTCTCCTGCCGAACCGCCCGCGTTCGATGTCCCTCGTGCCCGGACAGCTCGGACCAGACTGCCCTACGCCTCATCCTCGACGTGGAGGCCGCCCGCTGCCATCGCGGTGAAGCGCTCGGCGAGCTCGTGCCCGGTCAGCGGCTCGCGGGCGACGATCATGACCGTGTCGTCGCCCGCTATCGAGCCCACGACCTCGGTGAGCGCCGCGCGATCGATGGCGCTGGCCAGGAACTGGGCAGCGCCCGGCGGGGTGCGCAGGACGGTGAGGTTGCCCGCTCCGTCGGCACCGGCCAGCAGCTCGCCGAGCAGCCGGCTCAGGCGCGAGGTGCCGCCCTGGACACCTCGGACCGGGCTGCCGTCCTCCGGGATGACGTAGACCGCCGCCCCGCCGTCCGGGCCGCGCAGCTTGACGGCGCCGAGCTCGTCGAGGTCCCTGGACAGCGTGGCCTGGGTGACCTCGATGCCAGCGTCGCCGAGCAGCTTGGCCAGCTCGGTCTGGCTGCGGATGTCCATCGAGGACACGAGTTCGACGATGCGCGCCTGCCGCGCGACCCGGGTCGTGCTCACGATCGTCGCACCAGCCAGGACAGCAGGGCCTTCTGGGCGTGCAGCCGGTTCTCGGCCTCGTCGAACACCGCGCTGGCGGGTCCGTCGAGCACCTCGTCGGTGATCTCCAGGCCGCGGTGCGCGGGCAGGCAGTGCAGCACGCTCGTGTCGGACTTGCCGGTGGCGCCCAGCAGCTCGGCGTTGACCTGGTACGGGCGGAACGGGCTCACCCGGTCCTTGCCGTCGTTCTCCTGGCCCATCGAGGTCCACGCGTCGGTGACGAGCACGTCGGCGCCCTCGACGGAGCCCTGCGGGGTGTTGTGCAGCTCGACGGAACCGCCGGTCTCGGCTGCGCGCTTGCGGGCCGCTTCCAGCACCCACTCGGCGGGCCGGAAGCCCTCGGGGGCGCCGATCCGCACGTGCATGCCCGCGGTGACGCCACCGACCAGCAGCGAGTGCGCCATGTTGTTGGCGCCATCGCCGAGGTAGGTCAGGGTCAGCCCGGCGAGCTTGCCGTGGCGTTCGCGGATGGTCTGCAGGTCGGCGAGCACCTGGCAGGGGTGGAACTCGTCGGTGAGCGCGTTGATCACCGGTCCGCGCGAGACCGAGGCCATGGCGTCGATGCGCGCCTGGGCGAAGGTCCGCCACACGACGGCGTCGACGTAGCGGGACAGCACGCGCGAGGTGTCCTCGATGGTCTCCTCGCGACCGAGCTGCATCATCCGCCCGTCCACCACGATCGGCTGTCCGCCGAGCTGGTGGATGCCGACCTCGAAGGAGAGGCGGGTCCGGGTGGAGTTCTTCTCGAAGAGCACCGCGATCGACTTGCCCTTGAGCACGTCGGAGCCGAGCGGATCGGCCTTGAGCTCGTCGGCGAGGTCGAGGACCTCGGCCTGCTCGTCGGGCGTGAGGTCGTCGTCGCGGAGGAAGTGCCGGGACATCTCAGTTCTCCTTGGCAGCGTTGAGCAGTTCGGGGAGGTCGGTGAGCAGTCGCTGCACCTGCTCACCGCGCACCACCAGCGGCGGGCACAGCCGGATGGCGTCCGGCTGGATGGGGTTGACCAGGTATCCGCGTTCCTGCGCGGCGGCCGCGACCTTGGCGGCGACGGCTTCGGTGAGCCCGATGGCGACCAGCAGCCCGGCCCCGCGGACCTCGCGGACCAGCGGGTGGCCGAGCCCCTGCACACCGCTGACGAGGTCCTTGCCGACCTGCTCGACGTGGTCGAGCAGCCCTTCGGCGGCGATGGTGTCGAGCACCGCCAGAGCCGCCGCACAAACGATCGGGTTACCGCCGAAGGTGGTGCCGTGCTGACCGGGGTGCAGCAGGTCGGCGGCGCTTCCGATGCCGATGCAGGCGCCGATCGGCAGACCGCCGCCGAGGCCCTTCGCCAGGGTGATCACATCGGGCGTGACGCCCTCGCGCTGGAAGGCGAACCACGAACCGGTGCGGCCGATGCCGGTCTGCACCTCGTCGAGGACCAGCAGCGCGCCGTTGCGGGACGCGATCTCGCGGGCGGCGCGCAGGTATCCCTCGGGCGGGACGACGACGCCGTTCTCGCCCTGGATCGGCTCCAGGAACACCGCGGCCGTGTTGTCGTCCACTTCGGACTCCAGCGCGGCGACGTCGCCGTAGGGCACGTGCACGACACCGGCGGGCATCGGCGCGAACGGCTCCTGCTTGGCGGGCTGGCCGGTCAGCGCGAGCGCGCCCATGGTGCGGCCGTGGAAGCCGCCCTGGGTGGCGACGATCTTGGGGCGTCCGGTGAGCCGGGCGATCTTGAACGCCGCCTCGTTGGCCTCCGCACCGGAGTTGCAGAACAGCACGCGCCCCTGGCCGGACACCCCGGCGAGCTCCAGCAGCCGCTCGGCCAGCGTCAGGCCGAGCTCGTGCACGTAGAGGTTGGAGACGTGGCCCAGCTTGGCGACCTGCTCGGACACCGCCTGAACGATCGCGGGGTGGGCGTGGCCGAGGGCGTTGACGGCGATCCCGCTGACGAAGTCCAGGTAGGTCTTGCCGTCGGCGTCGGTCAGCTCGGCACCGGAACCGCTGACGAAGGTCAGCTTCGGGGTGCCGTAGTTGTCCATCATGGACGCCTGCCAGCGCTGCATCCCGGTCGCGTTGGTGGTCATGCGTCCTCCGATTCGACGGGGAACACCATGGTTCCCACTCCGGCACTGGTGAAGACTTCGAGCAGGACGGAATGCGCCAGCCGCCCGTCGATGACGTGGGCGCGCGGCACTCCCCCGCGCACGGCGCGCAGGCAGGCCTCCATCTTGGGAACCATCCCGGAGGCCAGTCCCGGCAGCAGCTCCGCGAGCTGGCCCACGTCGAGCCTGCTGACCAGCGACGACTTGTCCGGCCAGTGGGTGTAGAGGCCTTCGACGTCGGTGAGCACCACGAGCTTCTCGGCGCCCAGCGCGACCGCCAGCGCACCGGCGGCGGTGTCGGCGTTGACGTTGTGCACCACGCCGTCGGCGTCGGGGGCCACCGTGGACACCACCGGGATGCGGCCAGCGTTGATCAGGTCCAGCACGGCGTCGGGGTTGACGTCGACGACGTCGCCGACCAGACCGACGTCGACCGCTTCGCCGTCGACGGTGGCGGTGCGGCGGGCCGCGGTGAACAGCCGCGCGTCCTCGCCGGACATGCCGACCGCGTAGGGCCCGTGCTGGTTGATCAGGCCGACGAGCTCGCGCCCGACCTGCCCGAACAGCACCATCCGGACGACGTCCATCGTCTCCGGCGAGGTCACGCGCAACCCGCCGCGGAACTCGCCCTCCATGCCGAGCCGGTCGAGCATCGAGGTGATCTGCGGACCGCCGCCGTGCACCACGACGGGGCGCAGGCCCGCGAGCCGCAGGAACACCATGTCCTGCGCGAACGCGGCCTTGAGCTCGTCGTCGATCATGGCGTTTCCGCCGTACTTGATCACCACGGTGGCGCCGTTGAAGCGCTGCAACCACGGGAGGGCTTCGACGAGGACGCTGGCCTTCTCGGCCGCGGTGGCCAGCCGATCGCTGGTGTCACTGGTCATGAGGAGTACGCGCTGTTCTCTTCGACGTAGTCGTGGGAGAGGTCGGTGGACAGGATCGTGGCGGCGTGCTCGCCGAGGTGCAGATCGATGACGATCTCGATCTGCCGCCCGGACAGGTCGGCCTCGCTGCGGTCGCGGGCGGTGGCGCCGTCGGCGTAGAGCGTGACACCGTTGGTGGCGATCTCGACCTTGTCCACGTCGATCTCGACCTGCGCGCGGCCCAGCGCCATCGCGATGCGGCCCCAGTTCGGGTCCGAACCGAACATCGCGGTCTTGACCAGGTTGTCCTCGGCGACGATGCGGCCGATGG
Organism: Saccharopolyspora terrae; assembly: GCF_004348435.1. Classification (NCBI taxonomy): domain Bacteria; kingdom Bacillati; phylum Actinomycetota; class Actinomycetes; order Pseudonocardiales; family Pseudonocardiaceae; genus Saccharopolyspora; species Saccharopolyspora terrae. The sequence continues at coordinate 7,940 of NZ_SMKS01000023.1, forward strand.
TCACCGCGTCGGCTTCGCTGACGGCACCGCGCACGGTGATGTCGATGGTCTTGGTGGCGCCTTCGGCGTCGTCCTGCAGCTGGCGCACCAGGTCCTGGCAGACGGTGGTGAGCAGCGCGGTGAACTCCTCCTGGGAGGCTTCGACGCCCGAGGCGCCGGAGGCCATCACCAGCACGGTGTCGTTGGTGGAGGTGCCACCGTCGACGTCGAGCCGGTCGAAGGTGACCCGTGTCGCCGCCCGCAGCGCTTCGTCGAGGTCGGCGCCGCTGATCATCACGTCGGTGGTGATGACGCTGAGCATGGTGGCCATGTTCGGCGCGAGCATGCCCGCGCCCTTGGCGAACCCGCCGATCGACCAGCCGTTCTCGTGCGCGCGGTGGGCCTGCTTGGCCTTGCTGTCGGTGGTCAGCACGGCGGTCGCGGCGTCCAGACCGGACTGCTCACCCGCGTCGAGGGCCTTGGCGGCGGTGTCGACGCCGGGCAGCAGCGCGTCCATCGGCAGCCGCTCACCGATCAGGCCGGTCGAGCAGACCGCGACCTCGATCGCTCCGGTGCCGAGGACGTCGGCGACCTTCTCCGCGGTGGCGTGGGTGTCCTGGAAGCCGCCCGGACCGGTGCAGGCGTTGGCGCAACCGGAGTTGAGCACGATCGCGCGCAGCTTGCGCTCCTGCAGCACCTGCTGCGACCACAGCACCGGCGCGGCTTTGACCTTGTTGGTGGTGAACACGCCGGCCGCCGACTGCTGCGGACCGTCGTTGACCACGAGTGCGAGATCGCGCGCGCCCGCTGCCTTGATGCCTGCGGCGACCCCCGCCGCCCGGAAACCGGCGGGACCGGTCACGCTCATGTCTTCTCCTCGGTTCTGGTGGCGGGACTCACGGCGCGAGGCCGGCGGTGGGCAGTCCGGTGGTCTCGGGCAGGCCGAGGGCGAGGTTCATGCACTGCACGGCTCCGCCCGCGGTGCCCTTGGTGAGGTTGTCCTCGGCACCGACCACGACCAGCCGACCGGCGTCGGGATCGACGGTGACCTGCAGGTGCACGGTGTTGGCTCCGAGCGTCGCCGAGGTCTGCGGCCAGGCCCCCTCGGGCAGGACGTGGACGAACGGCTCGTCGCCGTAGGCGTCGAGGTAGACCTTGCGGGCGGCTGCGCTGTCGACGCCGCCGCGCAGCGGTGCCGAGCACGTGGCGAGGATGCCGCGCGCCATCGGGGCCAGCACGGGCGTGAAGGAGACCTTGGCCTTCTCGCCGGCCGCAGCGCTGAGGTTCTGGATCATCTCCGGGGTGTGCCGGTGGGCGCCGCCGACGCCGTAGACGCTGGCCGAGCCCATGACCTCGGCCGAGAGCAGGTGCGGCTTGAGCGCGCGTCCCGCACCGGAGGTGCCGGTGATCGCGGTGACCACGACGTCGGGTTCGACGATGCCCGCAGCCAACGCGGGCACGACGGCCAGCGACGAGACGGTCGGGAAGCAGCCGGCGACGGCGACGCGCTTGGCGCCGCGCAGCCGGTCGCGCGCGCCGGGGAGCTCGGGCACGCCGTAGGGCCAGGTGCCGGGGTGGTCGCCGCCGTACCAGCGGGTCCAGTCCTCGGCGTCGTTGAGGCGGTGGTCGGCACCGCAGTCGACGACCACGACGTCCTCGCCGAGCTCGGCGGCGATCGCCGCGGAGTGGCCGTGGGGCAGCGCGAGGAACACGACGTCGTGGCCGCGCAGCTGCTCGGCGGTGGTCTCGGTGAGCTCGCGGTCGGCCAGGGGCAGCAGGTTGGGGTGGTGCTGACCGAGCTTGCTGCCCGCGTTGCCTCCCGCCGTCAGCGCGCCGATCTCGACCTCGGGGTGCGCCAGGAGCAGGCGGAGCAGTTCTCCGCCCGCGTAGCCACTGGCACCCGCTACAGCAACCCTCACCGTCATACGGATGATTATGCACTGCTATGCAAAATCAATCAAACAGCTTTGCGGAGCCGAACCCAGTCTCCCACGTCACACCCCCGCCCGACCTGTGATGTCACGCCGGACTCGCACCCCGCCCAGCTGGGTTGACCGGATTTCCATTGAAGTCGGGGTTCTGATTTCCACTGAAATCCGATCGACCGGGTGCGGTGTCGGGGGCCGGTGGCAGGATCGGCGGGGTGGGTGAGGTCACGGGGTTCCGCGAGGCGGCGTCGCGGTTGCTCGAGCAGCACGCCGTGGCGGCGGACGCGCCGGCGATGCAGCGCTACATGAAGTCGGAGATGCCGTTCATCGGCGTGCGCAAGCCGGCGCGCGTGGGCATCGTCGACGAGCTGTGCCGGCGGTTCCCGTTCGCGACGCAGGAGGACCTCGTCGATTCCGCGCGAGCCCTCTGGCGGGAGGCCGGCTTCCGCGAGGAGCGCTACGTCGCGCTGTCGGTGACGGGACACCGGGCGCAGCGCCGCTTCCAGGACCCCGGGATGCTCGGGCTCTACGAGGAGTTCGCGGTCACCGGGGCGTGGTGGGACTTCGTCGACGAGATCGCCGGCCGACGCATCGGGCCGCTGCTGCTGAGCCACCCGGACGTCGTGCGCCCGCTGCTGCTGCGATGGTCCACCGACGAGGACCGCTGGCGCCGCCGCACGTCGATCATCGCCCAGCTGCGCGCCAAGGACCGCACCGACGTGGAACTGCTGCGGCGGAGCATCGAGGCGAACCTCGCCGATCCGGACTTCTTCCTCCGCAAGGCGATCGGCTGGGCGCTGCGCGAGCACGCCAAGACCGACCCCGGCTGGGTCCGGGAGTTCGCCGAGAACCACGAGCTGTCCCCGCTCTCCCGACGCGAAGCCCTCCGCAACATCGACCGCTGACCGATCGCGATCACCCGCACCCGCCGACACCGCGGAATCACCCTGAACGGCGACGTTTCCGGCTTCCGCGTTGACACCGGGTAACTCCCGGGTCATCGAAGTTTCACAGCGCTTGCACAAGGTCACACGACGTGGACCCCCCTGTGGATTCGGTCGGTCCGGGAGGGCATCATCGAGTTCGATGACGATGATCCCGCCGCACCCGAACCTGGGGGCCCGACACGGCCCGGCGCCGATCACGACGTCGTCCTGGGTCGGGCGGCAGGTGCTGTTACGTCGCGTCGCCGCCGCGGACAGGCGCATCCTGGCCGGTTTCGACCAGGACCCCACCCGCGCTCCGTACGTGCAGACCGACGGCTACCGGCACTGGGCCGCGCACCGCGCGAACCACCCGGACTCGCCGGACGACTTCCAGCTCGCCATCGAAACCCGCCGGGACCAGGTGCTCGTCGGCTCGATGTGCACCAGCCAGGCGGACGAACCGGGCGTGTTCAGCTACGGCGTCGGCATCGGCCCGATGCACCGGCGCCACGGCTACGCCGACGACGCGATCATCACGCTGCTCGCGGTCATGTTCGGCCGCCGCAAGTTCCGCAAGTGCCAGGTCGGCATCTACCAGGAGAACGTCGCCTCGCTCTCGCTGCACAGCAAGCTCGGCTTCCGCGAAGAAGGCCGCGCCAGCGAACCGGACTCCCTCTCCGACGGGATGCTCCACCTCGTCATCATGGGCCTCACCGCCGAAGCCTTCACCACCAAGCACCTCCCCCGCAGCAACTGAGCACGCGAAAACGGCCCCGCCCGGAGGTTTCCGAGCGGGGCCGTTGTTTCGGGTGTCTCAGGCGCGGAGGGTGGCTCCGAGGCGGTCTGCTGCGGACTTGACCGCTGCGTCCCTGGCCTCGGTGGCCTCCTCCTGCTTGAGGGTGCGGTCGGGGGCTCGGAAGCGCAGGGCCAGGGCCAGCGACTTCTTGCCCTCGTCGAGCTGCTCGCCCGCGTAGACGTCGAAGAGGCGGACGTCCTCCAGCAGCTCGCCGCCGCCGGCGCGGACCGCCTCGACCACGTCGGAGGCCGCCGTCGACGAGTCGACGACCAGCGCCACGTCCATCAGCACCGGCGGGTAGGCCGAGATGTCCGGGGCCGCGCGGCGCTCGACCAGCGGCAGCGCGTCGAGGTCGAGCTCCATCGCGCTGGTGCGCTTGGGCAGGCCCAGGGTCTCGACGACCTTCGGGTGCAGCTCACCGGCGTGGCCCACGACCGTCTCGCCGACCAGCAGCTCGGCGCAGCGGCCCGGGTGCCACGGGGCGTGCTCGGCGTTGCGGACCGCCAGCTCGACACCGGCGGCGGAAGCCACCACGCGAGCCGCCTGGATCGCGTCCGCCCAGTCGGCGGCGCGGCCCTTGCCCCACCAGCCGGCCTGCTCGCGCTGACCGGCCAGCACCGTCGCGACCCGCGTGGGCTGCGCGGGCAGGGCCGCCAGCAGTCCGGCGAGCTGCTCGTCGGTGGGACGACCGTCGACACCGACCTCCGGCACCGCGGGCTGGTCCGCCGACGGCTGGCTGATCTGTCCGATGTGGAACAGCGCGACGTCGCGGTGGCCTCGGGAGACGTTGCGCTGCAAGGTGTCCAGCAGGCCCGTCAGCAGCGTCGTGGTCAGCTGCGACTTGTCGCTCTCCAGCGCGTTGAGCACGCTCACCGTGCGGCGGCGCTCGTCGTCCTCGGCGAGGCCGAAGGCGTCGAGCATCTCGTCACCGGTGAACGGGAAGGGCAGCACCTCGACGTAACCGGCACCGGCCAGGGCACGCGACACCGCGCGCTTGCGGCGCTGCGCCGCCGACAGGCCGCGACCGGGCGGCGCGGAGGGCAGCACCGACGGGATCGTGTGGTAGCCCTCCAGCCGCAGCACCTCCTCGACCAGGTCGAACGGCTGCGTCAGGTCCGGACGCCAGGACGGCGGGGTCGCGGTGATCAGCCCGACGCCCTCGTCTGAGGTGCTCAGGTCGATCTTACAGCCGATCTGGGTCAGCCTGCGCGCGGTCACGCCGCGCTCGTAGAGGACGCCGGCGACCTTGTCCGGCAGCGCCAGCGGCATCGTCACCGCAGCCGGGGCCTTCGGCTCGCCCACGTCGGTGCGACCGGGTGCGATCGTGCCGTCGCCGTAGCGGACCAGCAGCTGCGCGGCGAGCTCGGCCGCCACCGGCGCCACCGCCGGGTCCACCGTGCGCTCGAAGCGCTTGCCCGCCTCGCTCGGCAGCTTGTGGCGGCGGATGGTGCGGGCGATGTTCGCCGGGTCCCAGTTCGCCGCCTCGATCAGCACGTCGTGCGTGCCGTCGCCGATCTCGGTGCTCGCGCCACCCATGACACCGGCCAGCGACACCACGCCGGAGTCGTCGGCGATCACGATGTCGTCGGTGTCGAGCTCGCGGACCTGACCGTCCAGAGTGGTCAGCTTCTCGCCGCTCTCGGCGTGGCGGACCACCAGGTCGCCGGTCACCTTCGAGGTGTCGAAGGCGTGCAGCGGCTGCCCCAGCTCCAGCATCACGTAGTTGGTGACGTCCACCGACAGCGAGATCGAGCGGATGCCCGCCAGCGCCAGGCGGCGGCGCATCCACCACGGGCTCGGCGCCGTCGGGTCCACGCCGGTGACCCGGCGCAGCACGAACCGCGAGCACGCCTGCGCGTCGCGCAGCTCCACGCCGCGCGAGGGCTTGTCGTCCTCCGGGACCGGGCGGGTGCCCGGGTCGCCGAACGGCACGTCCAGCGCGTTGGACAGCTCGCGGGCCAGCCCGCGCACCGAGAAGCAGTAGCCGCGGTCGGGCGTGATGGCCAGCTCGATGATCGAGTCGTCGAGACCGACCAGCTGCACCGCGTCGTCACCGGGGTCGGCCGAACCGGGCGGCAGCACCAGGATGCCGTCGTGGTCCTCGCCGAGCCCCAGCTCCTTGGCGGAGCAGATCATGCCCTCGCTGAGCCTGCCGTAGGTCTTGCGGGAGCTGATCTCGAAGTCGCCGGGCAGCACCGTGCCGGGCAGCGCGACGACGACCAGATCGCCCTCGGAGAAGTTGCGAGCACCGCAGATGATGTTCTGCAGCTTCTGCTCGCCGTCTTCGGAGGCGCCGATCTCGACCTTGCAGTACCGGATCGGCTTCTTGAACTCGGTGAGTTCTTCGATCTCGGCGACTCGGCCGGCCACGAGCGGGCCGCGCACCTGCGTCAGGTGCTCGACCTCCTCGACCTCCAACCCGATCCGGATGAACGCCTCTGCCAGCGTCTCCGCGGTCGTCTCCTCGGGCAGCTCAAGGTGCTCGGCCAGCCAGGAAACCGGAATCCGCACTTGGTCAGGCCCTTCTCTCGTTCAGGTAAGTGATGTCGGGGACAGTCGTGATGGGTGCCTTTGAAGCGGCGGAGCCGCTCAACTCACCTGCGCAACTCGCACCGCCGCGGGTTCTCAGAGGCTTCCTGGCGAGGACGGCCCCTCCGCCGTGTATTGGACAGGCATGAGGAGGGGCACCCGCAGTCCGGGGAGCCTCTGAAGTTCCGCTACTTGCACCGCTACGCAGGTCGACCACGGCAAACTCTCTAAATGCCGAACGGCTCGGTGAAGCGGACGTCGCCTTCGACCATGTCGCGCATGTCCGGGATGCCGTTGCGGAACATCAGGGTCCGCTCGATCCCCATGCCGAAGGCGAAGCCGGTGTAGACCTCGGGGTCGACACCGCTGGCGCGCAGCACGTTGGGGTTGACCATGCCGCAGCCACCCCACTCGACCCAGCCGGCGCCGCCCTTCTTCTCCGGGAACCAGATGTCCATCTCGGCCGACGGCTCGGTGAAGGGGAAGTACGACGGCCGCAACCGGGTCGTGGACTCCGGGCCGAACATGGAGCGCGCGAAGGCGTCCAGGGTGCCCTTCAGGTGGGCCATGGTCAGGCCCTTGTCCACCGCCAGGCCCTCGACCTGGTGGAACACCGGGGTGTGGGTGGCGTCGAGCTCGTCGGTGCGGAACGTGCGCCCGGGGCAGACCACGTACACCGGCAGCTCGCGGTTGAGCAGCGCCCGGACCTGCGACGGCGAAGTGTGCGTGCGCAGCACCAGGCCGGAGTCCTCCGGCGCGACGTAGAAGGTGTCCTGCATGGTCCGCGCCGGGTGGTCCTTGCCGAAGTTCAACGCGTCGAAGTTGAACCACTCGGCCTCCAGCTCGGGGCCTTCGGCGACCTCCCAGCCCATGGCCACGAAGGTGTCCTCGATCTGCTCGGCGAGCTGCGTGATCGGGTGCCGGGCGCCGGTGGCCACGCGGTCCCACGGCAGCGTCACGTCGACGGACTCCTCGCGGAGCACTCGCTCGTCGCGCTCGGCCTGCAGAGCGGCGCGGCGCTCGTCGAAGGCGCCCTGGATGGCCTCGCGGGCCTGGTTGACGCGCTTGCCCGCCTCGGAACGCGCCTTGGGCGGCAGCGCTCCGATCTCGCGGCGCGCGGTCAGCAGCGGCGAGCGGTCACCGAGATGAGCGGGCTTGACCGACGCCAGCTCGTCCAGATCGGCGGCGGCGACGAAGGCCTTCTCGGCCTCCTCGACCGCGGCGTCCAGCGTCTCCGGCGACAGCGCGGCGACCTCTTTCGGGTCGTACGAGTCGTTGGCTCCAGACATCGTTAGTGCGTGACTCCCGTTGATCCCACAGGCATCAACGCCCAGGTCCCTGTTCTGCCAGGTGGCTGGGCTTGCGAACCTGCTGAGGTTGCATACGACTCTTCGGTGCGAAGCCGCAAGCTGACATGGGCGATTCTATGCGACTGCGTCCACGGCGTTTCGCGGTGATCCGTCCCGCCCGAGCTCAGCGGTGCTGCGCACGCGCCGAGGAGTAGAGGCAGACGGCGGCGGCCGTGGCCAGGTTCAGGCTCTCGGCCTGACCGTAGAGCGGCACCCGCAGCGTCGTGTCCAGCTGGGCCTTGACCTCGTCGGACAGGCCGTGGGCCTCGCTGCCGAAGACCCACGCGGTCGGCTCGGCGAGCTCCCCCGCGCGGTCGGCGGTGTCGAGGTCACCGGCGGCGTAGCCGTCGGCGCCGACCAGCCGCAGCCCGGCGTCCCGGCAGGCCGCCAGCACCGCGCTGACGTCGCGATCGCGAGCGATCGGCAGGTGGAACAGGCTGCCCGTCGAGGCGCGCACCGCTTTGCCGTTGTAGGCGTCGACGGTGTCACCGGCGAACAGCACCGCACCGGCCCCGGCCGCGTCGGACACGCGCACCACGGTTCCGGCGTTGCCCGGGTCGGCGATGCCGACCAGCACGGCGACCAGCTTCGGCCGCTGCGCCAAGGCCGCGACCGGGTCGGTGCGCGGCAGGTCGCAGACCGCCACGACGCCCTGCGGGGTGACCGTCTCCGACAGCGACGCGGCGGCCTTGTCGGTCACCTCGCGCACCGGTACGCCCGCCAGGACCGCCCGCTCGGCGAGCTCGGCGTGTCGCGGATGCTCGGTGACGAACAGCTCCCGCACCCGCAGCCGGTCGTCGGCGTGCGCGGTCAGCGCCTCACCCACGGCCTGCGCGCCCTCGGCGAGGAACGCGCCGGCCTTCTCCCGGCCTGCGCGGCGGGTGAGCTTACGAGCGACCGCGACCCGGGACGATCGCTCGGTGAGCGGGGTCCCGGGTCGCGAATCGGAAGTGCTTTCGGCGATCAGGCCGCACTCTCCGGCAGGTTCTTGCGCGCCACGTCGACCAGCGCCTCGAAGGCCTGCGGGTCGTTGACGGCGAGCTCCGCCAGGATCTTGCGGTCGACCTCGACCTCAGCGGCCTTCAGGCCCTGCACGAACTTGTTGTAGCTCAGGCCGTGCTGCCGGGTCGCGGCGTTGATGCGGGTGATCCACAGCTTCCGGAACTCGCCCTTGCGGGCGCGGCGGTCCCGGTAGGAGTAGGTCATCGAGTGGAGCATCTGCTCCTTGGCCTTGCGGTACAGCCGGGAGCGCTGACCGCGGTAACCACGGGCCGACTCGAGAACTGTGCGGCGCTTCTTCTGGGCGTTGACCGCCCGCTTGACGCGTGCCACGGGGTCCGTCCTGTTATCTCATCAGGGGCGGCGGATTGACCGCCCAATGCGGGTGGCTGGATGGCGTGATGCCGGACTGCTGCTCCCTCACGGGTGCAACGGGGAAGTCGGCGTCAGCGACCCAGCAGCTTGTTGATGCGCTTGACGTCGGCCTTGGCGACCGCTTCGGTGCCTTCGAGGCGACGGGTGACACGGCTGGACTTCTTCTCCAGGATGTGCCGGCGACCGGCCTGCTCGCGCCGCAGCTTGCCCGAACCGGTCACCTTGAAGCGCTTCGAGGTGCCCTTGTGGGTCTTGTTCTTCGGCATCTTCCGTCCTCGTTTCGTACTGGAGCCGGGAAGGGGCGCGGCCAGCGTCCCGACCCGGCCTCACATCACGAGCCCTGGCGGCGGCGTACGACTACGCGTTGGCCTTGGGCTTGGTCTTGTTGGTCTTGTGCGGCGCCAGAACCATGATCATGTTCCGACCGTCCTGCTTCGGGGTCGCTTCGATGAACCCGAGCTCGGAAACATCATCGGCCAGTCGCTGCAACAGGCGGAAGCCCAACTCGGGCCGCGACTGCTCGCGACCGCGGAACATGATCGTCACCTTGACCTTGTGCCCCTGACCGAGGAAGCGGGACACGTGGCCCTTCTTCGTCTCGTAGTCGTGCGGGTCGATCTTCGGCCGGAGCTTCTGCTCCTTGATGACGGTCTGCTGCTGGTTGCGACGCGATTCGCGAGCCTTCTGCGCGCTCTCGTACTTGAACTTGCCGTAGTCCATGAGCTTGCAGACCGGCGGGCGCGCCTGCGGGGCGACCTCGACAAGGTCCAGATCCGCTTCCTGGGCCAGGCGCAGGGCGTCCTCGATGCGGACGATCCCGACCTGCTCACCGTTGGGTCCGACGAGTCGGACTTCCGGAACCCGGATGCGGTCATTGATGCGCGTCTCGGAGCTGATGGGGCCTCCTCGGTTCGATGGCTGTGTGTACTGCACACCACGGCGTGTAGAGCTCACCCCGGAATGCAGAGGTCCCGCCGGCTTCCGCTCGTGCGGATACCGCGGGACCCTGACTCCAAACCGATCGAACCGGTATCAGCCGATACCGTTCGCACCACCGACGCCACACGGGACATCGACAGGACCGGAACCCGGCGGCCTCGGCGGCTGCTCGGGTGGGAGCGGGGCTCCACTTTGCCGCCCCCGCCGCAGCGGGGGCTGGTCGTGCGTGTCAGGGTAGCAGGCGTGAGCGAACCGCAGCCAACCACACCCTCGAACGACACGACCGGTGCCGGTGAACCGGCACACGACGCGGATATGGAGCTCAACGTACGCGAGCTCTCCGATGTTCCCAGCGTCGAGGTCATCAGCCGCGCTGCGGTGATGCTCATGTCCGCCGCCGCGGAGAAGCTCGCGCTCGCCGACGAGGATCCCGACGCCACCCCGGTGCGCGACCTGGACGAGGCCCGCAGGCTGATCACCGGGCTCGCCGGCCTGATCACCGCCTCGGTCGAGTACCTCGGACCGCACGCCGGTCCGCTGCGCGAGGGACTGCAGTCCCTGCAGCGCGCGTTCCGCGAGTACTCCAGCCACCCGGACGCCCCGGGTCAGGGACCGGGCGAGAAGTACACCGGCCCCGTCTACTGACGGTTGCCCAGCTCCCGGGAGATCTCCGCCGCCGTGCGGCGGAGATCCGGGAGCCAGCCGAGCAGGTCCTCCCAGGAGAGCAGGACCTTCGGCACCGAGATCGACATCGCCGCCACGGCTTCCCCCCGGTGGTTGCGCACCGGCGCCGCGATGCAGTGGGTGAACTCCTCGTGCTCGCTGCGGTCCACCGAGTACCCCTGCGCGCGCACGCGCTCCAGCTCCGCGAGGTAGCGCTCGACCGAGTCGATGGTGTTCGCCGTGAGCTTCGGGTAGGCGATCCGCTGCGCCAGGCGTTCGCGGCGCTGCTGCGAGAGGTCGGCGACGAGGACCTTTCCCACCGCCGTGCAGTGCAGCGGGGCGCGTCGGCCGATGCGGGAGTACATCCGGACCGGGTGGATGCTGTCGACCTTGTCGACGTAGACGACCTGGTCCTCGTCGAGGGTCGCCAGGTGGATCGTGTGCCCGGTGCGCTCCCCCAGCGCGTCGAGGAACGGCCGGGCGACGTCGCGCGCGTCCAGGTCGTCCAGCGCCTGGTGGGCGAGCGCGAACACGGCGCTGCCCAGCCGGTAGCGGTGGAGGTCCTCGCGGCGGACGAAGCGACCGCTCTCCAGCGTGCGCAGCAGGCGCATCGCGGTCGTCTTGTGCACGCCGAGCCGCTGGGCGAGACCGTCGAGCGTCTGCGGTCCCTCGGCCAGCGCGGTGAGCGCGGCCAGTCCGCGTTCCAGGCTCTGACTCACCGGCGTCTCCGATCATCGTTGACTCGACGAAGCGGGCAATGCTACACACCGGAGTCGTTCTTCGCGCAACATTCGTTGCAACATGCGCAATAGGAGGCCGGCAGTGCCCGCAGCAGGGATCAACACCGAAGCGATCCGCGCGTTGCGCGACGAGACCATCGACTGGCGGTTCAAGGGCATGCCGCCGAACGCGTCCGGCAAGACCGCCGGGGAGTTCCTGGCCGAGCGGCCGATGCTGTGGGCAGCCGGTTTCACCGGGCCGCTGCTGACCCTCGACGACGCCGCGATGGAGCACAACCTGCGCACCATGGCCGCCTGGTGCGACGAGCACGGCCTGCGGATCGCGCCGCACGGCAAGACCACGATGGCGCCCCGGCTCTTCGAGCGGCAGCTGGAGCACGGCGCGTGGGGCATCACCGCGGCCAACATCGGTCAGCTGCGCGTGTACCGGGCGTTCGGGGTCCAGCGGATCCTGCTCGCCAACGAGCTCGTCGACCCGCAGGGGCTGGCCTGGCTGTCGGCCGAGCTCGACGCCGACCCGGACTTCTCGTTCTGCTGCTACGCGGACTCGCTGCGCGGGGTCGAGCAGATGGCCTCCGCGCTGGCCGCGCACGGCGGGACCCGGCCGGTGGACGTGCTGGTGGAGTTCGGCGTCTCGGGCGGCCGGACCGGTGCGCGGACGGTGTCGCAGGCGCGAGCGGTCGCCGCGGCGGTGGCCGCCGAGCACCGGCTGCGCCTGGTCGGCGTGTCGGGCTACGAGGGCGAGGTGGCGCACGACATCGAGGAGTCCTCGCTGTCGGCCATCGACGACTACCTGGGCGAATTTCGCTCGCTGGTGCTGGAATTCGCCGAGGCCGGCTACTTCGACGGGCTGGACGAGGTCATCGTCAGCGCGGGCGGCAGCGCCTACTTCGACCAGGTCGCCGAGGCGCTGACCCAGCCGTGGCCGGAAGGGCTGCCGGTGGTGCCGGTGCTGCGCAGCGGCGGATACCTGCTGCACGACGACGGCTTCTACCGGGTGCGCTCGCCGTTCGGCCGCCGGCACCGGCTGGCCGGTGCGGAGTCGCCGTTCCGGCCCGCGATGCGGATCTGGGCGCAGGTCGTGTCGCAGCCGGAGGCCGACCTGGCGCTGCTGACGATGGGGCGCCGCGACGTCTCGTTCGACCAGGGACTGCCGGAACCGCAGGTGATCCGGGGCGCGGACGGCGAGATCCGCGAGCTCGCCGACGGCTCCTGCCACGTGTCAGGTCTGGCGGATCAGCACGCGTTCCTCAGGTTCACCGGGGCGGAGGTGCGCGTCGGCGACTGGATCGGCTTCGGCCTGTCCCACCCCTGCACGGTCTTCGACAAGTGGACGCTGATCCCGGTGGTCGACGGCGATCGGGTCACCGACCTGGTGCGCACCTACTTCTGACCCGCGCGGCGGGTGGCGGTCCCGGTGGGAACCGCCACCCGCTCCAGGTCAGTCCAGGACTGCGAGGGCGTCGATCTCGCACAGCAGGCCGGCCGGGAGGCCGACGTAGACGGTCGTGCGAGCCGGGAAGGGCTCGCCGACGACGCGGGCGTAGACCTCGTTCATCTCGGCGAACTGCGAGGTGTCGGTGAGGTAGACGCGCAGCATCAGCACGTCCTGCAGCGATCCGCCCTCGGCCTCGATGATCGCGATGACGTTGCGCAGGCACTGCTCGGTCTGCTCGGCGACACCGCCGTCGACGACCTTGCCGGTCGCCGGGTCGACCGCGGTCTGACCGGAGACCTGCAGGATGTTGCCCTTGCGCACGCCCTGCGACAGCGGGATGTTCGCCGGCGGCTTCGGTGCGGCGTCGGTGCTCACCACGGTCCTGCTCATGTCGGTGTCCTTCCACGGATTTCGGCGTCGTGAAGCGGAATTTCAGCCGGAGCCGATCTTCATTGCTTTCACCGGGAATGGTACTTACCATTCCACCACCCGGTGCAGACCAAGTGCCCGGCGTGTGACCGGAGGAACGACTCCACCATGGACATCGTCTATCGCGGCGCGCGAGTCGTCGACGGCGACGGCGGTCCGGGGTTCGTCGCCGACGTCGGAGTCGACGAAGGACGCATCGCCGAGATCGCCGACGCGGGAACGCTGAGCGGACGCCGACGCATCGACGCCGACGGGCTCGTGCTGGCACCCGGATTCGTCGACATGCACGCGCATTCGGACCTGCAGCTGCTGGCCGAACCGGACCACACCGCGAAGGTCTCCCAAGGCGTGACGCTGGAGGTCATCGGCCAGGACGGGCTGTCCTACGCCCCGGTCGACGACGCCACGCTGGAGACCCTGCGCGCGCAGCTGGCCGGCTGGAACGACGATCCGCCCGGTTTCGACTGGAACTGGCGCAGCGTCGCCGAGTACCTCGACCGGCTCGACACCGGCATCGCCGCCAACGCCGCCTACCTCGTCCCGCAGGGCACGCTGCGACTGCTGTGCGCGGGCTACGACGACCGGCCGGCCACCGAGGACGAGCTGAACCGGATGCGCGAGGTCCTCGCCGATTCCCTCGCCGAAGGCGCTTTCGGCATGTCGTCCGGGCTGACCTACACGCCCGGGATGTACGCCGACACGGCGGAACTGGCCGCGCTGTGCGAGGTCGTGGCCTCCCGCGGCGGCTACTACAGCCCGCACCACCGCAGCTACGGCGCCGGTGCGCTCGCGGCCTACGAGGAGATGATCGAGGTCAGCCGGACCTCCGGGTGCCCGTTGCACCTGGCGCACGCGACGATGAACTTCGGCGTCAACGCCGGGAAGGCCGGCGAACTGCTGGCGATGCTCGACGCGGCGCTCGACGACGGCTGCGACATCACCCTCGACACCTACCCGTACCTGCCGGGCAGCACCTCGCTGCACGCGCTGCTGCCGAGCTGGGCGATGGCGGGCGGCGTCACCGCGACCCTGGAGCGGTTGCGGGATCCCGTCCAGCGGCAGCGGATTCGCCAGGTCCTGGAGATCGAGGGCTCCGACGGCTGCCACGGCGTTGCCGTCGAGTGGGACACCATCGAGATCAACGGCGTCCGCGAACCGGGCAACGCTCACCTCGTGGGTCGCAGCGTCGCCGAATCGGCGCTGGCCGCCGGGGCGCAGCCGACCGAGTTCTACTTCGACGTGCTCATCAGCGAGCAGCTGGGCGCGTCCTGCCTGATGCACGTCGGCCACGAGGACAACGTGCGGGCCATCATGCGCCACCGCACCCACACCGCGGGCAGCGACGGACTGCTGGTCGGCGCGCGCCCGCACCCGCGCGCCTGGGGCACCTTCCCCCGCTATCTCGGCCACTACGTGCGCGAACTCGGGGTGCTGGGGCTGGAGGAGTGCGTGCGGAACATGACCTCGCGCCCCGCCGACCGGCTCGGGCTCACCGACCGGGGACGCGTCCGGGAAGGCCACGTCGCCGACCTGGTGCTGTTCGATCCCGGCACCGTCCGCGACACCGCGACCTTCGACGAGCCCCGGCAGCAGGCGGTCGGCATCCCGCACGTGCTGGTCAACGGCGTTCCGGTGATCGACGACGGCGACCGCACCGACGCCCTGCCCGGGCGCGCGCTGCGCAAGACCCGCTAGGAGCCGCCGGGAGATGCGGCGCAGCTGAGCAGAGCAGTTCCTGAAAGCCCCCAGGAGGCCACGTGTTCTTGAACTGGTTGCAGCACGAGACGTCGGGGTTGCTCACGTTGTGCGCGGTGGGAATCGCGGTGCTGCTGGTGATGATCATCCGCTTCCGGATCGAGCCGTTCATCGCGCTGCTGGTGACGGGGCTGCTCATCGCGCTGGCCGCCGGGCTGCCCGTGGAGGACATCGTCGGCACCGCGCAGAAGAGCAGCGATTCCCTGCTCGAAGGCGGTTTCGCCAGCATCCTCGGGCACATCACCGCCATCATCGGGCTCGGCACGATCCTCGGGTCCATGCTGGAGGCATCAGGTGGCGCGCAGCTGCTGACCCGCAAGCTCCTCGGGGCGTTCGGCGAGAACCGGGCTCCGCTGGCGATGGGGTTGTCCGGGCTGATCTTCGGGATCCCGGTGTTCTTCGACATCGGCATCTTCGTGCTCGCGCCGCTGGTCTACGTGGTGGCTCGGCAGGGCAAGCGCTCGATCCTGCTGTACTGCCTGCCGCTGGTGGCCGGGCTGTCGATGACCCACGCCTTCCTGCCGCCGCACCCCGGTCCGGTCGTGGCCGCGGGACTGCTGGGCGTGGACCTCGGGTGGATCATCCTGATGGGACTGGCCTGCGGGCTCCCGGCGTTCGTCGTGGCCGGCCTGCTCTACCCGGTGTGGATCGGCAAGCGGATCACCCTCCCGGTGCCCGCCGACATGCTCGCCACCGCCGACGAGCTCGCCGCCAAGCGCGAGGGCCAGCGCGATCCTTCGCTCGGCGTGGTCGCGCTGATCATCGGCTTACCGATGGTGCTGATCCTCGGCGCCACCTTCGGCAGCATCACGCTGCCCGAGGGCAGCGGCGCGCTGTCGGTGCTGACGTTCCTCGGGAACCCGACCGTGGCGCTGACGATCGCCGTCCTGCTGTCGTTCTGGCTGCTGGGGACCCGGCGCGGGATGACCGGGCGGGACCTGTCCGAGCTGACCAGCGGCGCGCTGCGCCCGCTGGGCATGCTGCTGCTGGTCGTCGGCGCGGGCGGCTTCTTCGGCAAGGTGCTCGCCGAGACGGGCGTCGGGGACGCCCTGGCCGGGTCGTTGCAGGGCGTGGGGTTGCCGATGATCGTGTCGGCCTACGTGATCAGCAGCGGGCTGCGGATAGCGCAGGGTTCGGCGACCGTGGCGATCGTGACCACCGGTGGGATCGTGGCCCCGCTGGTCGGTTCGGCCGGGCTGTCGCAGGCCCAGCTCGCGCTGATCGCCGTGGCGATCGCCGCCGGGTCGATCATCGCCTCGCACGTCAACGACGGCGGGTTCTGGATCATCTCGCGGTACTTCGGGATTCCCGTGAGCGACATGCTCAAGACCTGGACCGTCCTGGAGACCCTGCTGTCGCTGGTGGCCTTCGGCATGGCGGCCGGGATCTCACTCCTGGTCGGGTGAGAGCACCCCGTTTCCGTTCCCCGGGAGGCGATTTCGCGAAATCGCCACGGATGGTGAACCGTTTCGGGCCTTAGCGCCTATGGCGGCGGTCCGGTTAGGCCATTTTGGTCTGGTCCACCTGTGGCCACTGCGACAGACTTCGCTTCTGCCGTGTCGTCTAGCTGGGAGAACGTCGTGGGTGACAGCTCGTTTTCGCGTCGTGGGTTCTTGAGCGCGGTCGGAGCTCTGGGCATTGCCGGAGCGACCGTCGGCTGCGCCACCGCCGCCGGCAGGCAGGGCGCGGCCGCGCCGCACCAGGTGCACGAGGGCCTGATGACCTTCATCGGCAGCTACACCAGCTCGCAACCCGCCGGCCGAGGCGTGGACATCGCGATGCGCGACATGAACGGGGTCCTCTCCCCCTCCGGGACCCTCGGCGGGATCGCCGACGCCTCGTTCTTCGCCTGGTCCCCCGACCACGAGTTCCTGTACGTGACCAACGAGCAGGAGCAGGGCTCGATCACCGCGATCGACGTCAGCACCCACGAACCCAAGGTGATCAACACCGCGCCCAGCGGTGGGAGCTCGCCGACCCACCTGTCGGTTCACCCGAGCGGCGAGTTCCTGCTCACCGCCCACTACGGGGACGGCACCGTAGCGGTGCACCGGCGCAACCCCGACGGCGCCATCGGCGAGCAGACCTCGCTGGTCAAGCACCCCGGGGCCGAGCCGCACGCGCACCAGGTCGTCGTCGACCCCAGCGGGAAGTGGGTCGTGACCGTCGACCTCGGCGCCGACTCGGTGTTCGTCCACGCCTTCGACGCCGGGAAGCTCACCCAGCACCAGCAGCTCCCGCTGCCCGCGGGCACCGGACCGCGGCACCTGGTGTTCAAGGGCACCACCGCCTACCTGCTGGCCGAGCTGAACTCCACGATCACCGTGCTCGCCTGGGACCCCGAGGCCGGGGCGCTGACCGCCGGGCAGGTCATCAGCAGCCGCGCGCCCGAGGCGACCGGGGAGAACTTCCCCGCCGAGATCGCGATCTCCCGGGACGGCCAGTTCGTCTACGCCTCCAACCGCGGCGACGACACCATCGCCACCTTCGGCGTGGAGAACGGATCGCTGGTGTTCAAGGCCGTCACGCCCACCGGCGGCAACTGGCCCCGGCACTTCGCCCTGGACCCCGAGGAGACCTCGCTGTTCGTGGCCAACCAGCGCGCGGGCACGATCACCCGCTTGGCTCGCGACACCGAGACCGGCGCGCTGACCCCCACCCCGGACAGCTACGCGTGCCCCTCGGTCGCGGTCATCACCTTCCACGGCTGATCCGTCCACAACGGACCGTCCCCCGCTCTTCCCGCCCGAATCCGCCAGTTCCACAACGCTCCCCACGGCCTCGGGTCGGCAAGGGCCTCGCTCCGGCGAGACCCCAACATCCCCGTTCCCCCGGGCCCACAAGAGAACAACACCGATTCCAGTGGAGATCGGGGTACCGAATTCCACTGAAATCCGGTTCCTGATTTCCACTGACATCGTTCAGCACATCGGAGACCAGCCATGCGCGCAGGAAAAGCCGTCATCGTCGCCGCCGTCGCTGCGCTGCTCACGGCCTGCGGACCACCGCAGGTGCAGCAGACCGGCTCCGCGGTCGACGAACGCACCGGAACGCTGCGGGTCTGGCTGTTCGACGAGGCCAACCGCGCGCCCAAGCAGGCCACCGTGGACGAAGCGGTGGCGCGGTTCGAGCGCGAGCACCCCGGCGTCGAGGTCGACGTGCAGTACATCGCGGTGGAGACGAGGTCCGAGCGCTTCACCGGGGCCTTCAACGATCCCGCCAGCGCACCCGACGTCGCCGAGGTCGGCAACACCGACCTCGCGGGCTACGTCGCCGCAGGCGGACTGGCCGACGTGACCGAGAAGCTGCCGCAGTGGCCGGAATCCGCCGACCTGTCTCCCTCCGCGCTGGACACCGCGCGAGTCGAGGGCAAGGTCTTCGGCGTGCCCTGGTACACCGGGGTGCGCGCGTTGTACTACCGCACCGACGTGTTCGACGAGCTCGGCCTGCAGCCACCGCGCACCACCGCCGAGCTGCTGGCCACCGCGCAGCGCATCCGCTCCGAACGTCCCGACCTCTACGGCATCGCCACCGGCGGCAAGTACCACTACGCGTTGATGCCGTTCATCTGGGCGGCGGGCGGCGACCTGGCTCGCCAGGAGGGCCAGCGCTGGGTGTCCACCATCGACAGTCCCGAAGCGCAGCGCGGCATCGAGACCTACGCCGAGATGATCACCAGCGGCGCGTGCCCGCCCGAGCAGTGCTCCGACATGACCGGCAGCCAGAGCGTGCAGGCGTTCGCCTCCGGCAAGGCCGCGATGACCATCGGCGGCGACTTCAACCGCAAGGCCGTCGACGCGGGTGTGGGAGGCAAGTACGGCGTCGTGCCGCTGCCGGGCGACGCGATCGGCTCCACCGCCCCGGCCTTCGCCGGCGGGAACCTGCTGTCGGTGCTCAAGTCCTCGCAGCGGGCGACCCTGGCGCGCGAGTTCGTGCAGCTGCTCGCGGGCAAGGAGTACCAGCGCAAGATGTACGGGGCGATGGGCAACCTGCCGACGTTCATCGACGTCCAGGGCGAGGTGGCCGAGCACGACCCGGCCGCGGCCCCGTTCGTGATGACGCTGCGCGGCGGAACGCACTTCGTGCCCGCCACCGAGGCGTGGTCGAAGATCGACGCGCAGGGCGTGCTCCCGACGATGGTGCAGCAGATCGTGCGCGGCACCCCCGTTGCCGAGGCATCGGCGCAGGCGGCGGCGCAGATGAACGCGGCCTTCGAAGGCCGATGATGGCGCTGCTCTACCTGGCACCGGCGGCGCTGCTGCTCGTCGGCATGATGGGCTACCCGCTGTACCAGCTGGTGCAGATCTCGCTGTACGAGTACGGCCAGGCGCAGGCCTCCGGCGGTGCGCCGCTGGAGTTCCTGGGCGCCGGCAACTACCTGGCGCTGCTCGGCGACGCGCAGTTCTGGACGATCCTGCTGCAGACCTGCGTTTTCGCCGCGATCTGCGTGCTCGGCAGCCTCGTGGTCGGCATCGGTCTGGCGGTGCTGGCCACGAAGGTCTCGCCGCTGCCCCGGATCCTGCTGTTCCTGGCGGCCATCGGCGCCTGGGCCACGCCCGCGGTGGCCGGGTCGACGGTGTGGCTGTTCCTGTTCGACCAGGACTTCGGGCTGATCAACGAGGCGCTGACCGGAATCGGCATCAGCGGCGCCGAAGGCATGTCGTGGACCTACGACAAGTACCTCGCCTTCGGCCTGGTGGCCGCCGAGGTGATCTGGTGCTCGTTCCCGTTCGTGCTGGTCACCACCTACGCGGGACTCATCGGGATTCCGGGCGAGGTGGTGGAGGCGGCCGCGCTGGACGGGGCTTCGACGTGGCGGACCACGCGCAGCGTGCTGCTGCCGATGCTGCGCCCGGTGCTGATCATCGCCACCATCCAGTCGATCATCTGGGACTTCAAGGTGTTCACGCAGATCTACGTGATGACCAACGGCGGCGGCGTCGCCGGGCAGAACATGGTGCTCAACGTCTACGCCTACCAAGAGGCGTTCGCGGCCTCGAACTACGGGCTGGGCTCGGCGATCGGCGTGGTGATGACCGCGCTGCTGCTGGTGATCACGCTGCTCTACCTGCGCGCTCAGCGCGGGAACGGGGTTCTGGCATGAGACGTTCCCGCGCCGTCGCCAACACCGCCGCGGTCGTGATCGCGGTGCTGGTCGCGTTTCCGCTGTACTGGATGGTGCTCTCGGCGTTCAAGCCGGAAGCCGAGCTTCAGTCCACCGATCCGCGCCCCTGGACCACCGCGCCGACCCTGGACGGGTTCCGCCGGGTCCTCACCGTCGACGGGCTGGGCGGCTACTTCCTCAACAGCCTCCTCGTGGCGGGCGCGGTGGTGCTGCTGTCGCTGCTGATGTCGTTCCTGGCGGCCGTGGCGCTGACCCGGTTCCGGATCAAGGGCCGCGCCGTGCTGCTGCTCATGCTGCTGGTGGCGCAGATGGTCCCGGTGGAGGCCCTGACCATCCCGCTGTTCTTCCTGATGCGCCAGGTCGGTTCGGCCGCACCGGCTTTCGGGCTCAACCACCTGGGATCGCTCGTGCTGGTGCACCTGGCGTTCAGCCTGCCCCTGGCGATCTGGATGCTGCGCGGGTTCGTCGCCGCCGTCCCCGTCGAGCTGGAGGAGGCCGCCACGCTCGACGGCGCGAGCCGCACGCGGTTCGTCTGGCAGGTGCTGTTCCCGCTCGTGGCCCCGGGACTCGTTGCCACCAGCGTGTTGTCGTTCATCCACGCGTGGAACGACTTCCTGTTCGCCAAGACCTTCATCATCTCGGCGACGGAGAACCAGACGCTGCCGATGGCGATCCTGGTATTCTTCAGCCCGCAGGGAAACGACTGGGGCGCGATCATGGCAGGCTCCACGCTGATGACCATTCCGGTGCTGATCTTCTTCGTGCTCGTCCAGCGGAATCTGGTGTCGGGGCTCTCCGGTGCGGTGAAGGGATGAGCTTTCACTCGCTGCTGCCGCGTCCGCGGCGGGTCGAGTACGCCAGCGGCCAGCTGCCGCTGGACATCCGCACCAGCGTCGGCGGTGAACCGAGCGTGGCGCGGTGGTTCCGCAGGCACGTCGGTGCCGCGACAGGACTTCCGCTGCCGCTGGCCGCCAAGCCCACCATCGAGTTCCGCATCGATCCCCACATCAACGGCCACCGCCTGGAGATCAGCCCCGACCAGGCGCTGGTGACCGCGCAGCACACCGCCGCCGCGCACCACGCGGCGCAGACGCTGCGGCAGCTGCTCCCACCGGACGCGTTCCGCCGCGCCCCCATCCACGACGAGCCGATGTCGTTGCCGTGCGGGGTGATCGAGGACCACCCCCGGTTCGGCTGGCGCGGCTGCCACCTCGACGTCGCCCGGCACTTCGTGGCCAAGCGGGAGGTCCTGCGGTTCGTCGACCTGCTGGCGATGCACAAGCTCAACGTCCTGCACCTGCACCTCACTGACGACCAGGGCTGGCGCATCGAGGTCCCGCAGTACCCGGAGCTGACCCGCATCGGTTCGTGGCGCGAGCGCTCCATGATCGGTCGAGGCGAGGTCCCGGAGTTCGACCGGCAGCCGCACGGCGGCTACTACACCACCGAAGACCTGCTGGAGATCGTCTCCTACGCCGCCGAGCACCACATCACGGTGGTTCCCGAGATCGACGTCCCCGGGCACAGCCAAGCCGCCATCGCCGCCTACCCCGAACTGGGAACCGGTGGGCCCGTGGCCGTGTGGGACTCGTGGGGCGTCAGCGAACGGATCCTGGCGCCCCGGCGGACCACCGTGGACTTCTTCCGCGACGTGCTGGACCACGTGATGTCCCTCTTCCCGTCGCCGGTGATCTGCCTCGGCGGCGACGAGGTCCCGGGCGCCACACCGGCGCACGGCGCGCTGCTGCGGCGGTTGATGGAGCACGTGCACAACCACGGCCGCCGGACCTCGGCGTGGGACGACGCCACGCACCTGGTCTCGCTGCCGGCGGAGACCATCGTGCTGAGCTGGCAGGACGCGCAGGCGGTCTCCCGCGCCGCCGAAGCGGGCAACGACGTGCTGCTGTGCCCGGAAACGCACTTCTACCTGGACCACCGGCAATCCGACGAGCCCGACGAGCCGGTCCCGGTCGGGTTCCTCAACACCCTGGAGAACGTCTACGCCTACGAGCCGCCGACCGAACGCGTTCTCGGTCTTCAGGCGCAGGTGTGGACCGAGCAGCTCGACTCCCCGGCCCGCATCGACTACGCCACGTTCCCCCGGCTGTGCGCGTTCGCCGAGGTCGCCTGGAGCAGCGAGCGGGACCCGGCGGAGTTCCACCACCGCCTGGCCCACCACCACCTGCCGCGCCTGGACGCCTTCGGCGTCGAGTACCGGCCGCTCGACGGGCCGTACCCCTGGCAGCTGCGCCCGGGTGTCGAAGGTCGACCCCGCTGAAACGACGCGGGTGGGGTCCGGACCGATCCCGACCCCACCCGCCGCTTCTCCCCTAGGATTCGGCCTTGACCGGCTCCCGGGGCTCCCAGCACTCGACACCGGTCAGCTCCGGCAGGCGGTCCCGGGTGAAGACCGGGTCGAGGCCCTGCCTGCGCTGATCGTTGTAGTCGCGCAGGAGCTTCAGCGCGACCGCGCTCAGCGGAGCGATGGCGGCGAGGTTGACCAGGGCCATGACGCCCATCGTGGTGTCGGCGAGATTCCAGATCAGGTCCGAGGAGCCGATCGCGCCCAGGAACACCACGACCAGCACGCCCCACTTGTAGCCGGTCTGCATCGCCTTGCTGCGGGTCAGGAAGCCCACGTTGGACTCGCCGTAGTAGTAGTTGCCCAGCACCGAGGTGAACGCGACCAGCAGGATGATCAGCGTCATCAGGTGCAGCGACCAGTCGCCGAGGTTGGTCTGCAGCGCCGTCTGCGTCATCGAGGCGCCGCGGTCCTCGTCACCGAAGGTCGGGTTGGACAGCAGCACGATGAACGCCGTGGTCGAGCACACCAGCAGCGTGTCCACGTAGACGCCGAGGGTCTGCACGAGGCCCTGCTTGACCGGGTGGCTCACCGAGGCGGTGGCGCCGGCGTTCGGGGCCGAGCCCAGACCGGCCTCGTTGGAGAACATGCCGCGCCGCACGCCCTGCACGATCGCCGCACCGATGCCGCCGCCCGCGACCGCCTCGAAACCGAAGGCGTGCGAGAAGATCTGCGCGATGACGCCCGGCAGCGCGTCGATGTTGAGCACCACGATGACCAAGCCGAGCAGCATGTAGAGGCCGGCCATGAACGGCACCAGCAGCTCGGCGGTCTGCGCGATCCGGCGCACGCCGCCGAAGATGATCAGCGCGGTCAGCGCGACCAGCGCCACGCCCAGGACCGGCTGCATCCAGCCGTTCGAGCTCATGCCGGTGGCCTCGGCCGAGGTGACGACGGCGTCGACGATCGTGTTGGCCTGCACGGCGGTGAACACGAAGCCGAACGTCACCGTGATGACCACGGCGAAGAGCACGCCCATCCAGCGCGCCCGCAGGCCGTGCAGCATGTAGTAGGCCGGACCGCCGCGGAAACCGGACTTGTCCCGCACCTTGTAGAGCTGCGCCAGGGTGGATTCCACGAAGCTGGCCGCGCCCACGACCAGACCCATCGTCCACATCCAGAACACCGCGCCCGGACCGCCCAGCGCGATGGCGGTGGCCACGCCGGCGATGTTGCCGGTTCCGATGCGGGCGGCGGCGGAGATCGCGAACGCCTGGAACGACGAGATCGCCTTCCCACCGTCCTCGGCGATCTCGGCCTTGCCGCCCATCGCGCGGACCATCTCCGGGATCATCCGGATCTGCACGGCTTTCGAGCGAACGGTGAAGTACAGGCTCAGCACCGCGAGCACGGGGATGATGATGTAAAGCCAGAACGTGTCGTTCAGCGCGACGATCGCGTCGTTGAGCGCTTCCACGGGCACTCCCTTTCCGCTGGTGGCGCGGGAAATCGCGTCAGCGGACGCCAGGAGTGCGGCGCCCGATGACGTTCACCGCGGGCAGTCCAAGCGCGGGCCGCCATGTGGTGGCGACCCGCGCGTTGGCGGAAAGGTTACAAACACGCTGGAATCGGGCTCCTGGTGGGTGCCCGACTGGCATTCAGCCCAGCACTTCGGCGAGGAACCGCCCGGTGTGGCTGTCCTCGATCTCCGCGATGTCCTCGGGCATGCCCTCGGCCAGCAGCAGACCGCCGCCGTTGCCGCCCTCGGGACCCATGTCCAGGATCCAGTCGGCGGTCTTGACGACGTCGAGGTTGTGCTCGATGACGATCACCGTGTTGCCCTTGTCGACCAGGCCGTTGATCACGCCGAGCAGCTTGCGGATGTCCTCGAAGTGCAGACCCGTGGTCGGCTCGTCGAGGATGTAGACCGTCTTGCCGGTGGAGCGCTTCTGCAGCTCGCTGGCGAGCTTGACGCGCTGCGCCTCACCGCCCGACAGCGTCGGGGCCGGCTGCCCCAGCCGCACGTAGCCCAGGCCGACGTCCACCAGCGTCTTGAGGTGCCGGTGGATGGCGTTGATCGGCTCGAAGAACTCCGCGGCCTGCTCGATCGGCATGTCGAGGACTTCGGCGATCGTCTTGCCCTTGTAGTGCACCTCCAGGGTCTCCCGGTTGTACCGGGCGCCCTTGCACACCTCGCACGGGACGTAGACGTCCGGCAGGAAGTTCATCTCGATCTTCAACGTGCCGTCGCCCGCGCACGACTCGCAGCGACCGCCCTTGATGTTGAACGAGAACCGGCCCGGCTGGTATCCGCGCACCTTCGCCTCGGTGGTGGCCGCGAACAGCTTGCGGATGTGGTCGAACACGCCGGTGTAGGTGGCCGCGTTGGACCGCGGCGTGCGACCGATCGGCGACTGGTCGACCTGCACCAGCTTGTCGACGTGCTCCAGGCCCTTGACCCGGGTGTGCCTGCCCGGGACCTGCCGCGCGCCGTTGAGCTTGTTCGCCAGCACCGACGCGAGGATGTCGTTGACCAGGGTCGACTTCCCCGAACCGGACACGCCCGTCACCGCGGTCAGCAGACCCAGCGGGAAGGAGACGTCGATCTTGCGCAGGTTGTGCTCGCGCGCGCCGACCACGGTCAGCTGCCGCTTGCGGTCCGGGACCCGGCGCTCGGTCGGCACCGGGATCTCCTTGCGCCGCGCCAGGTACGCGCCGGTCAGCGACTCCTTGTTCTTCAGCAGCTCCTTGTAGGGACCGCTGTGCACGACCTTGCCGCCGTGCTCACCGGCACCGGGGCCGATGTCGACCACCCAGTCGGCGGTGCGCACGGTGTCCTCGTCGTGCTCGACGACGATGAGCGTGTTGCCGAGGTCGCGCAGCCGGCTCAGCGTCTCCAGCAGGCGGTGGTTGTCGCGCTGGTGCAGCCCGATCGAGGGCTCGTCGAGCACGTAGAGCACACCGACCAGGCCGGAACCGATCTGCGTGGCCAGCCGGATGCGCTGCGCCTCACCGCCGGAGAGGGTACCCGCCGCGCGGTCCAGCGACAGGTAGTCCAGGCCGACGTCGAGCAGGAAGCCCAACCGGGCCTGGATCTCCTTGAGCACGGCACCGGCGATCATCTGCTCGCGCGGCCCCAGGACCAGCGCGTTGAGGAACTCCGCGCAATCGGCCACGCTCAGCGCGCTGACGTCGGCGATGGAGAGCTCGTCGTTCTCGTTCTCCATGGTCACGGCCAGGATCTCGGGCTTGAGGCGGGTGCCCTCGCAGGCCGGGCACGGCACGTCGCGCATGTAGCCCTCGTACTTCTCGCGCGCGTAGTCCGACTCGGTCTGCTCCAGCCGCCGCTCCAGGAACGGGATGACGCCCTCGTAGCTGGCGTAGTAGGAGCGGGTGCGGCCGTAGCGGTTGCGGTAGCGGACGTGCACCTGGTCGTCGGTGCCGTGCAGCACAGCCTTCTTGACCTTGGTGGGCAGCTGCCGCCACGGGGTGTCCATCCGGAACCCGATGGCCTCGGACAGGGAGGTCAGCAACCGGGAGAAGTACTCGGCGGTGTGCCCGCCGGCCCACGGCGCGATCGCCCCGTCGCCCAGCGAGAGGTCCTCGTCGGGCACGACCAGCTCGGGGTCGACCTCCTTGCGGATGCCCAGGCCCGCGCACTCGGGGCAGGCGCCGTAGGGCGAGTTGAACGAGAAGGAGCGGGGTTCGAGCTCGTCGACGCCCAGCGCGTGCCCGTTCGGGCAGGCCAGGTTCTCGGAGAACTTGCGCTCGCGGGCGGGGTCGGACTCGTCGAGGTCGATGAACTCGACAAGCACCAGCCCGTCGGCCAGCCGCAGCGCGGTCTCGACCGAGTCGGTGAGCCGCTGCTTGGCGCTCGCCTTGACGGTGAGCCGGTCGATGACGACCGCGATGTCGTGCTTCTCCTGCTTCTTGAGCTTCGGCGGCTCGTCGAGCGGGTGCACGACGCCGTCCACGCGGGCGCGGGCGTAGCCGGAGGAGCGCAGCTGCTCGAAGAGGTCGACGTACTCGCCCTTGCGCCCGCGCACC
This sequence comes from Saccharopolyspora terrae, assembly GCF_004348435.1. NCBI lineage: Bacteria > Bacillati > Actinomycetota > Actinomycetes > Pseudonocardiales > Pseudonocardiaceae > Saccharopolyspora > Saccharopolyspora terrae. The sequence continues at coordinate 34,259 of NZ_SMKS01000023.1, forward strand.
ACCGGCGCCAGCACCTGGAACTTGGCCCGCTCGGGCATCTCCAGGACTTGGTCGACGATCTGCTGCGGGGTCTGCTTGCTGATCGCCTCACCGCAGGTCGGGCAGTGCGCCTTGCCGGCGCGGGCGTAGAGCAGCCGCAGGTAGTCGTAGACCTCGGTGATGGTGCCCACCGTGGACCGCGGGTTGCGGCTGGTGGACTTCTGGTCGATCGACACCGCCGGGGACAGGCCCTCGATGAAGTCCACGTCGGGCTTGTCCATCTGACCGAGGAACTGCCGGGCGTAGGCGGACAGCGACTCCACGTAGCGGCGCTGCCCCTCCGCGAAGATGGTGTCGAAGGCCAAGCTCGACTTGCCCGAGCCGGAAAGCCCGGTGAACACGATCAGGCTGTCCCGGGGCAGGTCGAGGTCGATCCCGCGCAGGTTGTGCTCACGGGCGCCGCGAACGACGAGGCGGTCAGCCACGGTGATCCCTTCGAAAAAGTTCTGGTGTTGCGCGAGCGCGCGCCGACTGCGAGCGGCCGCCTGCTTCAGGCAGCGGGACCGCCGGCGCGGCATCGGGTCGCGACGTTGCGACGTCCATGCTATTCGGGGCCACCGACAGTCTCGGACCGACGGCTTCCGGTACCGAGCACCTTCCCCAGCCGTCACCCCAACGTGTGAGATGTTGCGTGATCCGGCGGTGGCTGCCCCCTCACGACGATACGCAAAGTCGCCCGCATCGGGCACTGTCCCCGATGTGTCCTGCACCTTTACGCTCGAGTCTTCACGTTCTCCGCAATTCGACTCCCCTCTCCCCCACGTGAGGTAGAGCCATGGCTGACATCGTTCTCGGTACCGGCCGATGGTCCGCTGCCGCCCTGGCAGACGAGGTCGCGAACCGGCGAGCCGCCGTCCAGCACGCCACCGAGGTCCTGGTGCGCTCCGCGTCCGGCCTCGACGAGATCTCGGTCCGACAACCCAGCCTGCTGCCGGGCTGGAGCCGCTCGCACGTGCTCACCCACCTGGCCCGCAACGCCGATGCCTGCTGCAACCTCCTGCTCTGGGCTCGGACCGGCATCGAGCACCCGATGTACGCCAGCCGCGACGACCGCGACCAGGCCATCGAGGAAGGCGCCTCGCGCAGCCACCAGCTGCTGATGGAGGACCTGGTGGCCTCCAGCGACCGGTTCGCCGTGGCGGCGCGGGACCTGCCCGACTCCGACTGGACGGCCGAGGTCTCCCTCTCCGGAGGCGACGTCATCCCCGCGCTGCACGTCCTGCGGCTGCGGCTGCTGGAGGTCTGGGTGCACCTGGTCGACCTCGACCACGACGTGGATTTCACCGACATCCCCCTCGAGGACGCCGAGATGGTGCTAGAGGACGTGGTCCAGTTCTTCGGCGGGCGACCGGACGTGCCCGCGCTGACGCTGGAGGTCGACTTCGGCGACCACCGCCGCGGCTGGGACCTGCGCGGCACCACGTCGCGACCGGCGGCCGTCTCCGGCGAACCCGGTCCGATGCTGGGCTGGTTGCTCGGCCGCACGGGCCCCGGTGAGCTGCGCGGCGACGCGCCCGAACTGCCCGAATGGCTGTGAGCCCGATCTTGCGGCCGATGCCGGGGCGCGGGCGTTAGGCTCACGGGCGTGGAGCTTCAAGCTGAGTACACCGGACACGTGGAGCCCGGCGGCGCGGCCGCGCGCCGGGACCTGGACGCGCTGACCATCACCAAGATCTCGGTCGGCCCGATGGACAACAACGCCTACCTGCTGGTGTGCAAGAGCACCGGGGACGCGTTGCTGGTGGACGCGGCCAACGACCCCGAACGGCTGAGCGACCTGCTCGGTCACGACGAGCGGCGTCCCCGGCTGCGCACCATCGTCACCACCCACCAGCACGGCGACCACTGGCAGGCGCTGGGCGCGGTGGCCGGCGCGACCGGCTGCTTCACCGTGGCGCACCCCGCCGACGCCGACGAGCTGCCGGTGCCGCCGGACCGCCTGGTCGAGCACGGCGACACCATCGCGGTCGGCGACTCGGAGCTGTCGGTGATCCACCTGCGCGGGCACACCCCGGGCTCGATCGCCCTGGTCTACCGGGACCCGGCGGGCCACCCGCACCTGTTCACCGGCGACTCGCTGTTCCCGGGCGGAGTGGGCCGCACCACCACGCCGGAGGACTTCAAGTCGCTGGTCGACGACGTGGAGACCCGGGTGTTCGGCGAACTGCCGGACGACACCTGGTTCTACCCGGGCCACGGCGACGACTCCACCCTCGGCGCGGAGCGTCCCAAGCTCGCCGAGTGGCGCGAACGCGGCTGGTGATCGGCAGCGGGGGAAGTTCCCGGCGGGAGCTTCCCCCGAGCCCTGCGCGCGCACCGATGTGGCTGCGGTCGTCGGAGCCCCCGCCTACTCTGACTCCCGGGAGCGCGAGCACCGGAGGTCGTCGTGAGCGAGGCCGTGAAGCTGGACATCGGGGGCACCGAGGTGTCGGTGTCGCATCCGGACAAGGTGTTCTTCAAGATCCGCGGTGAGACCAAGCTGGACCTCGTGGACTACTACCGTGCGGTCGCCGGTCCGCTCCTGAGCACCCTGGGCGGTCGCCCGCTGCTGATGGAGCGCCACCCCGACGGGGCGAGCGGCAAGTCGTTCTTCCAGAAGCGGGTGCCCGCCTCGGCGCCGGAGTGGCTGCGCACGACGGTGGTCGAAACTCCGAACGGGACGACCAGCCACGCCCTCGTGGCCGCCGACCTGGCGCACGTCGTCTGGGCGGTCAACATGGGCTGCCTGGGCTTCCACGTGTGGCCCTACCAGGCCGGGCAGCCGGAGATCATCGACGAGCTGCGCATCGATCTCGACCCCTCGCCCGGAGTCGGCTTCGCCGAGGTGTGCGAGACGGCCGCGCTCACCCGCGACTTCCTCCGCGAGGACGGCATCGACGTGCGGCTGAAGACCTCCGGCTCACGCGGCCTGCACCTCTACGTCCCGCTGCACCCGGAGTGGGACAGCTACCGGGTCCGGGCCGCGGCCGTGGCGCTGGCGCGCGAGCTCGAACGCCGCCACCCCGATCTCGTCACCGCCCAGTGGTGGAAGGAGGAGCGGGGCCGGCGGGTTTTCGTCGATTTCAACCAGAATGCCCCGCACAAAACGGTTTTCGGCGCCTGGTGCGCCCGGCCCCGGGTGGGCGGGCAGGTGTCGACACCGATCGCGTGGGACGAGCTGGACGGCGTCGACCCGGACCAGCTGACCATCGCCACGGTGCCCGGCCGGCTCGCCGAGCGCGGTGACCCGTGGGCCGACACCCGGCCGCAGTCGATCCAACCGCTGCTGGAACGCTACGACCGGGACATCGCCGCCGGAGCGCTGGACGCGCCCTGGCCGCCGGTGTACCCGAAGCAGCCCAACGAGCCGCCCCGGGTGGCACCGAGCCGAGCCAAGCGCGACTGACCGAGAACCGTTTCCTTGCACCAGATTTCGCTAGACGGACATGCGCGGGACCTCGCGGACCGCGGCAGCCACGCGGTGGGCCTCGGTATGGCAGTCACCGCAGGTCTGCCACAGCCACGCCTCCTTGGTCGCGTCGGCCACGACCTCCTGGCTGCACAAGGTGCTGACGAGCATGCCGCTCGGATAGGCGTTGCCCCACGGCCGCTTGTCCAGGCTCGCGTGCCGTCTTCCGTCCGCCGGCACCCAGTGAAACGGATACATCGCTGCGCACTTCCCCCTCTTGCCTGTTCCGGTCGGCGATTCCGCGTTGCGGAACGAGAATCGCGACGGAACCCCTCAAAGTTCCGAAGCGACCTCGATCAAGACGAGCCCAATGCTCGTGGTCTCGGGACCACTGCGGCAATTCCCCGAACGGATGACGCCATTCAGCGCACACGCCTGTGCGTGATCGGCTAGTCACGCGAACGCCGACCCAGGGTGCCGTGCAGTTCCGCACCTGAAATAAGCTGTGGTGCATGAGCGAGACCACTCCGGCACCGCGGGCGTACGTTCTCGGTGCGGAAATCCGGGACGCGAGGTCGCGTTCCGGTCTCGGGCTGCGCCAATTAGCAGGACGTCTCGACGTTTCGCACTCCGTCGTGGTCCGCTGGGAGCGCGGTGAACGAGTGCCGTCGACCGAATCCGTGTCCGCCGTGTGCGCGGTGCTGGGCCTGTCCAGCCCGGCTCGCGATCGGCTGCTGCGGCTCACCCGCGAGGCGCAGGCCGAACCGCCCAACTCGGTGTCGGTCGGGTCAGTCGGTGAGGCCGATCAGCTCACCGCGCTGCTGGAGTTCGAGCGGATCGCCACGGCGATCACCGACGTCTCCCCGATCCTCATCCCCGGTCTGCTGCAGACCACCGACTACGCGCGCGCGATCATGGGCACCGGCATCCCGGAGCACGAGGTCTCCACCCGCGTGGCGGTCCGGCTCGGCCGGCGCGAGGTCATCACCCGCCACCAAGAACCCGTGCGGTACACGGCTTTCCTGCTCGAATCGGTGCTGCACCAGCCCATAGGCGGCAGGGCGGTGCTGATCGACCAGCTGCGGCACGTCCGCGACATGAGCGCCCGCGACAACATCGACATCCGGATCATCCCGCTGTCCGCGGGATGGACCCCCGCGCACGCCGGACCCTTCGTGCTCCTCGAGTTCGCCAAGGCATCTCCCGTCGTGCACCTCGAACACCACAGGTCCAGTGCATTCCTGCGCGATCCCGGCGACGTGACGGCTTTCGTCAAGGCCGGGAAGGACCTGGGGCAATTCGCGATGAGCAGCGACGACTCGGTTCGCCTCGTCGACGAGATCATCCACCGAGAGGAGACAACACCGTGACGTTGCTGCAGTCGCCGGTCGGTTGGCGCAAGTCCAGCCGGAGCAGCCAGGAGACCAATTGCGTCGAGGTCGGCCGCGTCATCGGCGGGGCCGCCGTGCGCGACACCAAGGACCGCGCCGGGGGCCTCTTAACCGCCAATTCCGCTCAGTGGCGCTATTTCGTCAGAGCGATCAAAACGGGTCGCTTCGACAGATAGACCACCACCTCGATTCGCCCTCTGGAAGACGAAAACCGGGAGCGTTCCGCCGCGGGCGGAGCGCTCCCGATGCGTGCTCGCCGGTCAGACCAGCCGCTCGACCACCAGGCGGGCGGCGTCGGCCAGCAGCGCGTTGTTCGCGGTGTCGTGCTCGCGGGGACGTCCGGTGAGCAGCGAGATGACGATCGGCGTTCCGGTGTCGGTCCAGGTCACGGCGATGTCGTTGGCCACCCCGTAGGCAATGCCGCCGCCGGTCTTGTCCGCCGTGCGCCAGCTGCTCGGAACCCCGGCGCGGATCCGGGCGGCGCCGGTGGCGCTGCCGAGCATCCAGCCGGTGAGCCGGTCGCGTTCCGCCGGGCCGAGCGCGTCGCCGAGCAGCAGGTGCTGCAGGCCTTCGCCCAGCGCCCTGGGCGTGGAGGTGTCGCGCTCGTCTCCGGGGATGGCGGTGTTGAGCTCGACCTCCCAGCGGTCCAGGCGGGTCATCGGGTCGCCGATGCCGCGGGCGAACTCCGTGATGGCCTGCGGGCCACCGAGTTCGCGCAGCATCAGGTTGGCGGCGGTGTTGTCGGAGTGCTGCACCGCGGCCGCGCACAGCTCGCCGACGGTCATGCCGGTGTCCACCCGGGTCTCGGTGATCGGCGAGTTCTTCACGAGCTGGCCGGCGTCGTAGCGGATGACGCGGTCGAAGTAGCCGCTGGCGAGCCCGTGGGCGCGCAGCAGCGCCGCCGACGCGTAGACCTTGAAGGTCGAGCACAGCGCGACGCGCTCGTCGGCGCGGTGGGCGATGGTCCGGCCGGTGGCGACGTTGCGCGCGAACAACCCCAGGCGCGCGTCGTAACGACGTTCCAGCTCGGCCCACACCGGGTCGGGCCGAGGAGCCGGTGCGACCGGCGTGGCGGACGGCGCGCTCGGCGCGCAAGCGGCCACCGGCGCGGCCAGCAACGCCGCTAGAACCGCCCGGCGACCTACGCGGATGTCATTGTGCTGCAACTGATTTCCCTCCAGTAGTGCTGATGCCTCCAATCAAGCAGCCGACCGCCGATAGCGCCAATAAGAACTCGAACGGTTCCCGATAGCGCTTCGATATCACCCCAGCGCGAACCGCCGTCGAAGCCGGCAGAACACCCGAAAAATTCTTCCGACGCCCACCGTTCAGGAGCAGCTCCGAGTCCGAATCGACCGGACGAAGGGGACGTCCTGGGGTGCGCCGAAGTCCTCCCGCTCTAGAGGCGGCCGGAGCGCAGGTCCGTCACCGCGATCCGAGCGCACTCGGCGATCGCGGCGTCCACCCGCGGCAGCGACGGGTCGGCGCGCGCCGCGAGGGTGAAGACCGCCACCGCCACCGGCGCCTCGCCGTCGAACTCCACGACCGACACCTCGTTGCGAACGGCACCGATCGTGCCCGTCTTCCCCGAGACCTGAACCCCCTGGAACGGGAACCCGGCCCGGACCCGGTGCATCCACGCCTGCTGTCCGAGCAGCCTGCGGACGAACGCGCACTGCTGCGGTGAGGCGACCTCATCGGCCCAGATCAACTCCATCAGCCGGGTCATCTCGCGGGGCGTGGTGGCGCTGGCGTAGGACGGGTCGTAGGCGCGGAGGGTGCGCGCCTCATCGTTGTCGGCCAGCAGGGCGAACGCCTCGGAGGCGCTGGTGGTGCCCATCTCGCGGGCCAGCGCGGCGTGCGCGTCGGCGGTGCCGCCGACGACCCGGGTGCGTTCCAGGCCGAGGTCGTCGAGCGCGGCGGCCAGGGAGTCGAGGCCGATCGCGCCCAGGATGACGTCCGCGGCGGCGTTGTCCGAGACCGCGATCATCGAGGCCGCGAGGTCGCGCCAGGACATCCGCACCGGGTCCTGGAAGGTCGACACGCCGGTGGGGCCGGGCGTGCAGGAACCGGGGTCGAGCCGGATGGCCTCGCGCGGGTCGAGGGTTCCCGCGTCGAAGGCGCGGGCCAGCGCGACCAGCAGCGGGAGCTTGTAGACCGAGGCGGTGACCACGAGCTCGTCGGCGCCGAAGCCTAGTTCGTGACCACCTCCGCCGAGCCGGACCGCGTGCACCCAGCCCTGCGCGCCCGCGTCGGCGAGCACGTCCCGGATGCGCTGCTCGGCGTTCACGCCAGATCCCGGAGCGCGGCTTCGAGCGCCTCGCACACGTCGGGCTGCGGGGCCGGGTCGGGCCAGACCACCCGGACCCGCAACGCGAGCTCGTCACCTGCGGCGACGACGGCCACGCCGGGTGCGCGCACCTCGGGGTCGGTGCTGAGCGCGAACGCGCGCCCGGCGGCGACGGCGCTGAGCGCGTCGCGATCACCGGGCGCCGGCAGGAATTCGGGGTCGAGACCGCGTTCCCGGAGGGTGTCCACGAGCAGGTCGAAGGCTGCGGTGCCGTGGGCGCGCGGCGCGGTGGCGCAGACCAGCCCGCGCAGCGCGCGGGTCGAGGACTTCGTGGCCGCCGGGTGGTCGGCGGGCACGAGCAGTCGGCGCGGGATCTTGACCACCGAGGAGGTCTGCAGGTCGCCGAGCAGCGCCGGGTGGTGCACGACCGCGCAGTCCAACCGGCCGCCGGCCACGGCGTCGACCAGGTCGATGGTCGGGGCGGTGCTGACGATGACGGTGCGCGCCGACGGCTCCGGTGCCGCGTCGCGCAGGGCGGCGACCAGACCGGCGACCTGGCGATCTCCGAGGGCGGCGATGACGCCGATGCGCACCGCTCCCCTGTTCTCCCGCTGCCTGCGGGCCGCTTCGGCGAACTCGTCGGCCCCGGCGAGCAGCGTCCGCGCTCGGGGCAGCAGGTCGGCGCCGGCGGTGGTCAGCCGCACACCCCGGGAACCCCTGGTCAGCAGGGTGACTCCGAGCCGGTTCTCCAGCCGCTGCACTCCTTGGGACAGCGGTGGCTGGGTCATGCCGAGGCGGTCGGCGGCGTGCCCGAAGTGCCCTTCCTCGGCGACCGCGACGAAGAACCGGAGATGACGCAGGAGGTCCACACCACCGATCCAAGCACAGGGCCCGGAACGCGGTTTGCGCTCCGGGCCCTGCTGCGTCCTCTTCTCATTCCGCCCGAACGACCGGCACCGCCGCTCAAGGGGAGTGGAACAGGGCGCTGCCCTTGACGTACTCCTCCCACGGGACGGTCCAGTCCCAGATGTCGCCGTCGGCCGGGGTGAGCGGTTTGGTCGACCCGACGATCTCCACCGGGTCTCCGATCTGCGTGAACTCCAGGAACCACCTGCCGTCGGTGCTGGAGAGGTTGACGCAGCCGTGGGTTACGTTGCTCGACCCCTGCGCGCCCGTGCTCGCCGTGTTGGTGTGCACGTACTCGCCGTTGTTGGAGATCCGGACCGCGTTGGGCAGCACCTCGTCGTAGGCGCCCGGGCTCCCCTGGGCCGGCCCGCCCCAGCTCCAGGAGTTCATCCGCACCGAGTCGTGCCGTTCGGTGGCGACGTGGATGCCGTGCTGCGTCGGGTACGCCGGCCGCCCGTAGGAGGCGTCCATCTTCCTGATCTCCTGGCCGTCCTGGTAGACGGTGAAGGTGTGGGCGTTGACGTCGCCGACGGAGCGCTGGTCGCGGCCGATGGTGAAGTTCGATTCGAAGTTCTTGTCGCCCATCACCCCGGCGCCGGTGTCGATGCCGTAGAGGTCGGCGCGCACCTTGACCTGGGTGCCGGCCTTCCAGTAGTCCTTGGGCCGCCAGTTGACCTGGTCGTCGGAGTACCAGTTGAACGAACCCTCGGTGGGCACGGAGGTTTCGATCTTCAGGCGGCGTTCGACGGCGGCGCGGTCCTTGACCGGCTTGTCGAAGTAGATCGAGACCGGCATCGCGATGCCGACGGTGTCCCCGTCGGTGGGCCGGGTCCGTTCGACGTTGACGATGTCGGTGGGTGTGGCGGTGGTGAACGAGGAGTTCAGCGGGATCGACGGAACGCCGTCCTGGTCGTGGGCGACGGCGTGCACCTGGTAGGTGGTGCCGAATGCCAGTGGCGAGTCGATCGTCCACTTGTGACCGCTGCGGTCGATCTTCCCCGGAACCGGTGCGCCGTTGGCCGTCACGTTGACCGAGGTCAGCACCCCGCGCTGCGCGGTGAGCTCCAGCGGTTCACTCGGTGACAGCGATGTCGTCCTGTCTGGAACCGAGGTCGTCACAGACGCCTCGGAAACGTCTGGCCCGCACGCCGTCAACGCGCACGCGACCAGGCTCGCGATGACTAGTTGGCACGCAACTGCCCCCCGCATACCGGCCTCCCCAAGAACCCTGCACCGTCTCGTTGGTAATCAGTAACTGTCCGTGCGGTGAGCGGGGTTCTCAACACGATCAAGCGGCGTTAGGTGGACGATCCACTGCTTCGTTTCTGGCTCTGTTGACCAGCGCAGACCTACGGCTGGCCGATGAACGCTCCATCGTGTGGATTGAAATCGGCGGCGGTCCTATATCGACTACTTGCCGTCGCTGCAAGCGCGACACTCCAAGATCATGTAATCCGATCGGTGGAGATCACATCTCGTCGTCAAAACCGGTGGCACCCATCCGGGTCACCACCGAGGCGCGCGAGGACACCACCGCAGCAGAGCTCCGGCCGAGCCTGAGGCGATGCCGAGGGCCAGGAAGTGGGCGCCGACGCCGAGCCCGGCGGCCGGAAGCAGGCCCCGACCTGCGGCGCGACCACGGCACCGATGCGACCCAGGCCCATCACCCGGCCCAGAGCGGTGCCGCGCAGCCGGGCCGGGTGGTGGCGGGCGAGGGCGGCGATGATCAGGCATCGGGTGCCGACCGCTCGCGAAGGCTCGCACGACCGGATCCGCCACGATCGCACCTGCCGTGAGGCGGACTCGGCTGAGGACGAGGGAGCCCCCGGGAGATCGGCTCGACAGGTGGAGCCGTCGGTGGTCAGTTCTTGTCGTTCTTGTCGTTCTTGTCGTCCTCGTCGATGATCTCGGCGTCCACCACGTCGTCTTCCCGCTCGGACCCCGGTGGCCCCGCGTCCGATGCTGCGGAAGTGCCCGGACCTGCGGTCCGCTGGCCGTAGATCGCTTCACCGACGGCTTGGGACTTCGCTGCGAGGGTGTCGGCCGCGGTTCTGATGCGGTCGATGTCGTCGCCCTTCAGCGCCTCGGTGAGGTCGTTGATGGCTTCCCGCACCTGGCTCCGGGTTTCCTCCGGGATCTTGTCGGTGTTGTCGGTGAGGACCTTCTCCGTTTGGTAGACGAGGGTTTCGGCCTGGTTGCGGGTCTCGGCCTCCTCGCGGCGCTTGCGGTCCTCGTCGGCGTGGGCCTCGGCGTCGGAGACCATCCGCTCGATGTCGTCCTTCGGCAGCGCCGAACCGCCGCTGATCTTGATGGACTGCTCGCGGCCGGTGCCGAGGTCCTTGGCGGAGACGTGCACGATGCCGTTGGCGTCGATGTCGAAGGTGACCTCGATCTGCGGGACCCCGCGCGGCGCCGGCGGCAGGCCGGTCAGCTCGAACATGCCGAGCTTCTTGTTGTGCACGGCCATCTCCCGCTCGCCCTGGAAGACCTGGACCATCACCGACGGCTGGTTGTCGTCAGCGGTCGTGAACGTCTCGGAGCGCTTGGTCGGGATCGTGGTGTTGCGCTCGATCAGCTTGGTCATGATGCCGCCCTTGGTCTCGATGCCCAGGGACAGCGGGGTGACGTCGAGCAGCAGGACGTCCTTGACCTCACCGCGCAGCACACCGGCCTGCAGCGAGGCACCGACGGCGACGACCTCGTCCGGGTTGACGCCCTTGTTCGGCTCCTTGCCGCTGGTGAGCTCGCGCACCAGCTCGGTCACCGACGGCATCCGCGTCGAACCGCCCACCAGCACCACGTGGTCGATGTCGCCGACCTTGATGCCGGCGTCCTTGATCGCGTTGCTGAACGGTTTGCGGCAACGTTCCAGCAGGTCGGAGGTGATGCGCTCGAACTCGGCGCGGGAGAGGTTCTCGTCCAGGAACAGCGGGTTCTTCTCCGCGTCGACGGTGATGTACGGAAGGTTGATGTTGGTCTGCGAGGAGGACGACAGCTCGATCTTGGCCTTCTCAGCGGCTTCCTTGATCCGCTGCATCGCCATCGGGTCGCGGTTGAGGTCCACGCCCGCGCTGGTCCGGAACCGCTCCACCAGCCACTCGACGATGCGCTCGTCCCAGTCGTCACCGCCGAGGTGGGTGTCCCCGGAAGTCGCCTTGACCTCCACCAGCCCTTCCCCGACGTCGAGCAGCGACACGTCGAACGTGCCACCGCCCAGGTCGAACACCAGGATGGTCTGCTCCTTCTCGCCCTTGTCCAGCCCGTAGGCCAGCGCGGCGGCGGTCGGCTCGTTGATGATGCGCAGCACGTTGAGGCCGGCGATCTGACCGGCTTCCTTGGTGGTCTGCCGCTGCGCGTCGTCGAAGTAGGCGGGGACGGTGATGACCGCGTCGGTCACGTCCTCGCCCAGGTACGCCTCGGCGTCGCGCTTGAGCTTCATCAGGACTCGCGCGGAGATCTCCTGCGGCGTGTAGTCCTTCTCGTCGATGCCGACCTTCCAGTCGGTGCCCATGTGGCGCTTGACCGACCGGATGGTGCGGTCAACGTTGGTGACCGCCTGGTTCTTCGCAGGCTGACCGGTCAGCAGCTCACCGTTCTTCGCGAAGGCCACCACCGAGGGAGTCGTCCTCGACCCCTCGGAGTTGGCGATGACGGTGGCCTCGCCACCCTCCAGGACCGAGACCACGGAGTTGGTCGTGCCCAGATCGATCCCGACAGCGCGCCCCATTTGCGCACACCTCCCGACCGCTACCTGCGGATTCTCGAGGCGGAACACCCCAAGTATGCGAACCGGGCGGTGACGCGTCCACCTCGCTCAGGGCGCAGGCGGGGAAACCGGAGCCGGGACCGGGTAGCGGATCGCGTGCTGCGAGCCGCGCACCCCGGTGGGGCTGCCCTTGGGCTCGGTGCATGCGAGGTCGTAGTTGGTGGGGCCGTCGGTGGTGTCGGACCCGTGCTTGCGCGGAGTGCCCTCGTACCCCGCGGTGCACGCCGGCGGGTTGAACATGTTGAGCACCAGACCGAGGTGACCGGTGCCGTCCGGCGAGAGGGTGTGGGTGAAGGCCGAGATCATCGGCAGCGCGACCAGCGTCTGCTCCAGCGCGGGACCGCGGACGCTGGTCAGCTGCATGGTGGTGAGCAGGTTCGCGGCCACGATGCCGAAGTCGGTGCCCATCGAGCGCGTGAGCTCCTGCACCTCGGTGGCGGGGCCCGGCGCCTCCTGGATGGTCTTGCGCAGATCGGGGTCGGACTGCTTGAGCTGCCCGGAGATCTGCCGCAGCCCGGTGCTGAACTCGGTGAGGTTCTGCGCCTGCTCCTGCTGGGTGCGCAGCACGACGTCGCTGTTGTCCAGCAACCCCGTGGTCTGCGGCAGGTTCTGCTGCGCGGCGGTGGTGAACGAGCTGGTGGTGTCGAGCAGCTTCTGCAGGTGGGAGCCGGTTCCGTCGAAGGCGGTCCCGACCTCGGTGACCACCGTCCGCAGCTTGTCGGTCGGCACTCCTGCCACCAGCCGGTCCACGTTGACCAGCAGCGATTCGGGGGCCGGTGGGATGGAGGTGCGCTCGATCGGGATGACCGAGCCCTCCTGGAGGAAGGGGCCTCCGCGGTGCTGCGGCTGCAGGTCGATGTACTGCTCGCCGACCGCCGAGCGGTTGGCCACCACGGCGCGGGCATCGGCGGGGATCTGCGGTGCGCCGTCGTTGATGTGCAGGTCGGCGGCGATGCCCTCGTGGGTCAGCCGCAGCGCGGTGACCCGGCCGACGGCCACGCCGCGGTAGCTGACCTCGGAGTTGGTGAACAGCCCGCCGGATTCGGGCAGCTGCACCGACACCGGGTAGCCGTTGGAGCCGAACAGCCGGTCCAGCCCGGCGTAGCGACCGCCGACGAAACCCACGCCGACCACCGCGATGACCAGGAACAGCGCCAGCTGCACCTTCACCTTGCGCGCCATCATCGGGAACCTCCTCCGGGCAGTCCCGGCAGCAACCCGCCGTCCGGCTGCGTCCCGGGGATCGGCAGCGGCGGCAGCGCTGGTGCGCCGGGCGGCAGCGGGATGTTGGCACCGGACTGGCCGGAATCGGAGAGGCCCGGGATCGGGATCGGCGGCCCGGAGGACCGCGCGAAGTTCTCGTAGAGCGCGGACAGGTCCAGGTCGATGAGCACGTCGGTGTTCACGAAGTCGCCCTTGAGCGGGACCATCGCGTACTCCGGAAACGGGTAGGTCGACAGGAACGCCATCGCCTTGGGCAGATCGGTGCCGGTCTTGGCGAGCTGCTGGAGCGTCGGCGCGAGCGCGTGCAGGTCGGCCACCAGGTCCTCCCGGCTGGCCTCGACGGTGCGGGTCGCCGTGCCGGAGAGCTTGTCCAGCGACTGCAGCATCCCGACCAGCTGACCCCGCTGGGCCTCGATCTCGCGCAGGCCCGGGGAGAGCCCGTCAAGGGCGGTGTTGATGTTGCCGGTCTGCTCGCGCAGGTTCGCCGAGAGCCGGTTGAGCCCGTCGAGGGCCCTGGTGATCTCGCCGCGCTGGCCGTCGAGCCGGATGACCACGTCGTTGACGTTGCCCAGCAGCGAGCGGATCTCCTCCTCGTTGCCGGTGAACGCCTTGTTGAGCTCCTGCACGATGGTCTGCAGCTGCTCGATGCCACCACCGTTGAGCAGCAGCGACACCGCGCCGAGCACCTCTTCGATCTGCGGGTTGCGGTTGGTGCGGTCCAGCGGAATCACCGCTCCGTCGGCGAGCTTGCCGGCGGCGTTGTCGGGCGGTGGTGCGAGTTCGACGAACTTCTCCCCCAGCAGGCTCGACTGCCGCAGCCGCGCGTAGGCGTTGGCGGGCAACCGCACGTCGCCGTTGACCCGCAGGGTCACCATCGCGGTCGTGTTGTCGGCGCTGAGGTCGATGCGGTCGATGCGCCCGACCGCCACGTCGTTGACCTTCACGCTGGCCTGCGGCACCAGGTCCAGCACGTCGTGGAAGTGCACGGTCACCGCGTAGGGGTGGTCGCCGAGCTCGGCTCCCCCGGGCAGCGGCGTGTTGTAGAGGCCGGTGAAACCGGCTGGGCCGCAACCGGACACCAGCAGCAGCGACAGGGATCCTGCCAGCAGCGCGCACCGTCGGGCCGTCATGGCGTCCCCGCCCCTCGCTTCATCGCGTCCACCAGCGGCAGCGGCACCGGGTTCTCGCCCTTGCCGAGCTGGTCCGGGACGTCGCCCGCACCGGTCTGGAGCTTGCCGAGCACGTCGGCGACCGACGGCAGCGGCGCCAGGCCCTCGACGACGGGGTTGAGCTTCTCGCAGGTGTCGCGCAGCGACTGCGGGATGGGCTCGGGAAGCGGCGTGACGTTGGCGATCAGCCTGCACACCAGCAGGATCGGCGGCTGCGCGAGCTCCTGCGGGTTCCAGCGGGAGGCCACGCTGCCCGAGGCCGAGTCGTAGGCGTTGATGAAGTTGGTCGTGGCCAGCGGCATCAGGTCCAGCACCTCGGCCAGCGCTTCCCGCTGGTCGACCAGCGCCTGGGTGACGCCGGTGAGGTTGCGGACGTTGGAGGACATGTGGTCGCGGTTGTCGTGGACGAACCGCTGGACGTCGTCGAGCGCGATCGCGAGCGAGTGCAGCGAGGTGCCCAGCTGCTCGCGCTCGGAGGCGAGGTAGCCGGTGGTGTCGGCCATCCGCCCGTAGAGCTCGCGGATCTGCGCGTCGCTCTGGGCCAGCGTGCCGGTGAACTGGTTGAGGTTGTCCACCGTGGCGAACAGGTCGTCCTGGTTCTCCGACAAGGTCGTCGAGAGCTCGCCGAGCCGCTTGATCGTGGTGTTGAGGTCCTGGCCGTTGCCGTCCACTGTGGCCGCTGTGGTGTTGAGGACGTCGTTGAGCGCGCCTTCGCGGTTGGCCCCGTCCGGGCCGAGCGCGGTGGACAGGGCGTTGACGCTCTTGTAGAGCTCGTCGAGCTCGGCGGGGGTGGCGGTGCGCTTGCGGTCGAGGACCGCGCCGGAGGCCATCACCTCGCCCTGCGTGTAGGCCGGGGTGAGCTGCACGTAGCGGTCGCTGACCAGGCTGGGCGCGACGACCACGGCGTTGGCGTCGGCGGGGATGCTCACCCCGTCGTCGACCTGCATGTCGACCCGCACCACCGGCCCTTCGGGCGTCACGGTGTCGATCTGGCCGACCTTGACGCCGAGCACTCGCACGCTGGAACCGGCGTAGAGGCCGACGGCCTTGTCGAAGTAGGCGGTGATGGTGGTGCCGCTGGCGGACAGCGTCCACCAGAGCGCTCCGGCGGTGACCAGGGCCAGCGCGCACAGCACGGCGATCATGCGGGTGAGCCTGCTCATCGGCCGCCTCCCTCGGGAACCGGGAGCTCGCACTCGGGGGTGTTGGTCTGGATCGGGCCGGCGTGGATCGGCGGCGGCAGCAGACCGCAGAAGTAGCCCTCGAACCAGCGGCCGTTGCTGATGGTGTTGTTGAAGCCGCGCACGTAGGGCTGGAGCGCGCCGATGGCCCTGTTCAGGTTGTCCTGGTTGCGCTTGAGCATCGCGGTGAGCTGGTCGAGCTGGTCGAGGGCGGGCTTCATCTGCTCCTGGTTGTCGGCCACCAGGCCGCGCAGCTGGTTCGAGAGGTTCTCGGTGCCGACCAGCAGCCCGCTGATCGCCTGCTTGCGGGCCTGCACCTCCGACAGCAGCAGGTTCCCGTCGGAGACGAGCTTGCTGACCCGCTGGTCGCGGTCGGCGACGATGCCCGAGACGTTGCTGGCGTTGCGCATCAGGTCGGCGAGCTGCTGGTCCCGGGAGGCGATGGTCTGCGAGAGCTGGGACAGGCCGTTGACGGCCTGGTCCATGTGCTGCGGCGCGCCGCGCATGGTGTCGGACATGACCCGGAAGCTCTCGGCGAGCTTGCCGCTGTCGAGCTGCCCGGTGGTCTGCGTCAGCTGGTCGATGGCGTCGGGGATGTCGAACGGAGAACTGGTGTTGCGCACCGGGATCGGCTCGGACAGCTCCTCGTCACCGGCCGGTCGCAGGCCGACGAACTTCTCGCCGAGCAGCGTCTTGATCTGGATGTCGGCGCTGGTGCGGTCGCCGATCTCGCGTCCGTCCACCGTGAACGACACCAGAACCCGGTTGCCCTCCAGCGACACGTCGTCGACCTCGCCGACCTTCACCCCGGCGATCTGCACCTCGTTCCCCGGCTCCAGCCCGGCGGATTCGGCGAAGTAGGCCGAGTAGGAGTTGCCGGAGCCGATCAGCGGCAGGTCCTTGGCGGAGAACGCCGTCAGCGTCCCGAGCACCATCAGCGCGATCGTGACGAGGCCGACGGTGACCTGGTTGCGGGCCCGTAGCGGTTTCATCGGCATCTCTCCGGCAACTGGGTCGTCGGCACGGGCAGGAGCGGGACGTTGATGTTGAGCTGGTCGATGCGGATGTTGCCGGTGACCTGGCACGAGTAGTAGTTGAACCAGCCGCCGTAGCTGACGGTCCGGGTGAGCCGGTCCAGCCGTCCGGGCATGGTCTGCAGCGTGTGCTCCAGCAGCGGCAGGTCCTTGTTGAGCAGCCCGGTGACGTCGCGCAGAGCCGCGATGTCCTGCTGCAGCGGTGGTCTGGCCTGCTCGACGAGCCCGGCGGTGGTGTTGGTCAGCTCGTCGAGGGCGCCGATGGCCTCGCCGACCGGCTCGCGCTGCTCGGCGAGGCCGGTGGTCAGCCGTTGCAGGGCGTCGATGAGCTCGGCCAGTTGCGGGCCGCGTTCGTTGACGTTGCCCAGCACGGCGTTGAGGTTGTCGATGACCTGACCGATGACCTCGTCCTTCTTCGCCAGCGTCCCGGTCAGCGACGCGGTGTGCGCCAGCAGGCTGTCGACGGTGCCGCCCTCGCCCTGCAGCACCTTCACCAGCTCGCCGGAGAGCTGGTTGACGTCCTCCGGGTTGAGGGCCTGGAACAGCGGTTTGAAGCCGTTGAACAGGGCGGTGAGGTTCAGCGCCGGGTGGGTGCGCTCCAGCGGGATCTCGTCGCCGGGCCGCAGCACGTCGGCCGGGTCGCGCAGCGGCGCGTCCAGCGCGAGGTAGCGCTGGCCCGCGATGTTGCGGAACTTCACGGTGGCCTGGGCGTCGCGCGGCAGCTTCCGGGCGCTGTCGACGTCGAAGCGCACCAGGGCGTGGTCGTCGGCGTCGACTTCGAGCTCGATGACCCTGCCGACCTTGACCCCGGCGATGCGCACGTCGTCGCCCTCGCCGAGCCCGGAGGCGTCGGCGAAGCGCGCGGTGTACTCGTGGGCGTCGCCGGAGGAGTTGGCGGCGATGGTGGACACCAGGATCCCGGTCAGGGTCAGCGTGACCGCCACGAAGACGATCAGCTTGATCAGCGGTGCGGTGATCGACCTCATCGCACGGTCACCTCCGCGTTCCGGAACAGCGGCCCGACCAGCAGGCTCGTCCAGTCGGGGACGGCCTTGGGCTGGACCTGCAGGCGCGGGGCCATCAGGGCGGCGAGCAGGTCGCGCTCGGGCTGGGAGTTGGCCACCGACGAGCTCGCCGACTGCGGCGAGGTCGACGCCGGCGCCCCGCCGGACTTCTTCCACGGGAACACCGCGTCGCGGTCTAGCGGCGGCTCGGGCTTGAACGAGCCGTCGTTGAGCGGGCCGCCCGGCGGGTACTGCGGGAACGTCTCCGGCGCCTCGACGAACGGGTAGCAACGGGGACCGCGGTGCTCCAGGTTCTTCGGATCATCCCGGCCCGGCAGGTACTTGCCGCGGCTGCCGGTGATCTCCAGCGTCATCCGCGCCATGTTCGGGGTGTCGGTCCCCTTGCCGAAGGTGAGATCGGCGTTCTTGGTGCCGGCCTGGAACTGCTGGAGCATGCAGGGGTACTGCGGCGAGTACTTCGCCAGCAGCTCCAAAGTGGACCGCGAGGTGCCCGCCAGCCGGATGAAGTTGTTGCCGTTGGCCGACAGGAACCGGTCCATCTCACCGCTGGCGCTGGTCAGCGCGCCGGTCATCTGCTGGAGCTGACCGCGCTGCTCGACGATGGTGCGGCTGGTGGCGGTGAGGTCGTTGACCGCCTGCATCAGGTCGGGTGCCGCGTCGGCGTAGTTCTCGGCGACGTCGTCGACCCGGCTGATCACCGATTCCATCTTCGGCAGCGACGGGTCGAAGTCCTGCAGGTAGCGGTCGAGCTGCACCAGCGTGTCGCCGAGCTGCTCGCCGCGCCCTTCCAGCGCCTGGGAGACGGCGTTGAGGGTGGTGGAGACCTGCTGCGGCTGCACCGCCTGCAGCACGGGCATCAGGTCGCCGAGCACCTTCTCGATCTCCATCGCCGAGGCGCTGCGGTCCTGCGGGATGACGTCCCCCGCGCTCAACGTCGCCGAGGCCGCCGCCTTCGGGATGTCCAGGGCCACGTAGCGCTCTCCGAAGAGGGTCTTCGGCAGCAGCCGCGCGGAGGCGTTGGCCGGGATCATGTCCGCCTTCTCCGGTTGCAGCGCCAGCCTCAGGTCGGCGTGGCCGTTGCCCGCGTCGATGGCCCGCACCTCGCCGACCACGACACCCCGCACCTTGACGTCGGCGCCCGGCATCATCTGGTTGCCCGCGGTGTCGGCGCGCACGGTCACCGCGACGAA
The DNA here is from genome assembly GCF_004348435.1 of Saccharopolyspora terrae. NCBI lineage: Bacteria > Bacillati > Actinomycetota > Actinomycetes > Pseudonocardiales > Pseudonocardiaceae > Saccharopolyspora > Saccharopolyspora terrae. Next base: position 52,862 of record NZ_SMKS01000023.1, read on the forward strand.
GCGGGTGAACGCCTTGTTGTACATCCCGATCGTGCCCGCCAGGAACAGCCCGGCGACGACCAGGAACGCGATGCCCATCGCCTGGTAGCGGCGTCTGCTGCGCGCTTCGATCATCCGGCGATCCGAACCGTCGTGGTCGATCCCCAGATCGCCAGGCTGCAGAAGAAGTCGAGCACGGTCACCAGCACGATGGAGGTCCGCACCGCGCGGCCGACGGCGATGCCCACCCCGGCCGGACCGCCGCTGGCGGTGTAGCCGTAGTAGCAGTGGGTCAGGATCACCGCGACGCTGAAGACCATGACCTTGCCGAAGGACCACAACACGTCCTCCGGGGGTAAGAACAGGTGGAAGTAGTGGTCGTAGGTGCCCGCCGACTGCCCGTAGACCCACACCGTGATCTGCCGCGACGCCAGGTAGGAGCCCAGCAGCCCCACCACGTAGAGCGGGATGACGGCGGCGACACCGGCCAGCACCCGGCTGGTGACCAGGTACGGAACGCTGCGCACACCCATGACTTCCAGCGCGTCGATCTCGTCGGAGATGCGCATCGCGCCCAGCTGCGCGGTGAACCCGCAGCCGACGGTGGCCGACAGCGCCAGACCGGCCGACAGCGGCGCCACCTCGCGGGTGTCGAAGTAGGCGGCGATGAACCCGGTGAGCGCGGCGGTCCCGAGCTGGTTCAGCGAGGAGTAGCCCTGCAGGCCGACGACCGCACCGGTGGCCATGGTCATGCCTACCATCACGCCGAGCGTGCCGCCGATGATGGCCAGCGCACCGCTGCCGAAGACGACTTCGGTGAGCAGCCGCATCGTCTCCTTGCGGTACTTGGTCAGCGTGACCGGTACCAGCGCCAGGGCGCGCACGTAGAACGAGAGCTGCCAGCCGAGGTTGGCCAGCACGTCACCGGGCCGGGAGGCGGCCTTGGCGATGCGGCGCTGAACCGGGGCCGGTGTCGGCGGGGGTGTCGTTTCCAGGACTGCCATCTCACAAGCCCTTCGGCGGCACGAGTTGCAGGTAGATGCCCGTGACCAGCAGGTTGATCATGAACAGCAGCAGGAACGTGATGACCACGGCCTGGTTGACCGCGTCCCCGACGCCCTTGGGCCCGCCGGTGGGGTTGAGCCCCCGGTAGGCGGCGACGACTCCGGCGACGAACCCGTAGATGGCGGCCTTGATCTCGCTGACCCAGATGTCGGGGAGCGAGGCCAGCGCGTTGAAGCTGGCCAGGTAGGCGCCTGGCGTGCCGCCCTGCAGGATCACGTTGAAGAAGTAGCCGCCGAGCACGCCGACGACGCTGACCAGGCCGTTGAGCAGCAGCGACACCAGCACGGCGCCGAGCACCCTGGGCACGATCAGCCGGTGGATCGGCGAGATCCCCAGCACCTCCATGGCGTCGATCTCCTCGCGGATGGACCGGGCGCCGATGTCGGCGCACACCGCCGAACCGCCCGCACCGGCCACCAGCAGCGCGGTGATCAGCGGGCTGGCCTGCTGCAGGATCGCCAGGGCGCTGGCCGCGCCGGTGAACGACTGGGCACCGATCTGCTGGGTCAGCGAACCCAGCTGCATGGCGATCACCGCGCCGAACGGGATGGCCACCATGGCGGTCGGCAGGATCGTCACGCTGGCGAAGAACCACGCCTGCTGGATCCACTCGCGCACCGCGAACGGCCGACGTGGCGTGAGGCGCACGACTTCCCAGGCCAGCGTCGCGATCTTGCCCACGTGGCCGAGGGCCGTCGAGACCCCGGCGATCGGCGCGCTCATGGCCGCCGCTCCTGGATACCCATGCTTCCTCCCGGCCTCGTTGACGGAATCGTTCTGCGTGCCGCCTGTGAGCCCGGCGGGTGGGCGACGCGCGCTACGGGATCGAGAGGACGTCGTTGGCGGAGAAGGACTTCTCGGGGTCGCGGTCGGCGAAGTAGGCGCCGAGGCCGGATTCCAGGTCTTCCTGGGTCCAGAGCTCGCCGGGTGCGGTGAACTTCTGCTCGATGGTGGGCGGCGCGAGCAGGGCGACGGTGCCGCTGTGCACCACGAAGACCTGCCCGCTGATGTCCTTCGCGGACGGTCCCGCGAGGTAGGCCACCAGCGGGGCGACGTGCTCGACCGACATCGGGTCCACGCCCTCGTCGGGGGCGTCGCCGAAGGTCTGCTCGGTCATCGCGGTGCGGGCGCGGGGGCAGATCGCGTTGGCGCGCACGCCCATTCGCGACATCGCGCGGGCGGTGGAGACGGTCAGCGCGGCGATGCCGCCCTTGGCCGCGGCGTAGTTGGGCTGTCCCGCGGAGCCGAGCAGGAACGCCTCGGACGCGGTGTTGATGATGCTGCCGCAGGTCGCCCCGGTGTCCTTGTACTCCTGGCGCCAGTGCGCGGTCGCGTTGCGGGAGAGCAGGAAGTGGCCGCGCAGGTGCACCCGGAGCACGTCGTCCCACTCCTGGTCGCTCATCTTGAACAGCATCCGGTCGCGCAGCAGTCCGGCGTTGTTGACCACCACGTGCAGCCCGCCGAGGCGTTCGGTGGCGGCGGCCATCATCTGGGCGGAGACGTCGGAGTCGGAGACGTCGCCGACGACGGCGACCGCCTTGGTGCCGATCTCGTCGATCTCGGAGACCACGGCGTGCGCCGCGTCGGTGACGTCGTTGACCACGACGTTCGCCCCGGCCCGAGCGAGCGCGAGCGCTTCGGCCCGCCCCAGTCCCGCACCGGCTCCGGTGACGATCGCTACCTTTCCGTCCACACTCGACACGTGCGCCTCACCTCGGGTCGAAAGTGACGATCTGGCGCACCACCGCGTTGTCCCCGCTGCGCAGTGCGGCCAGCCCGTCGTTGATGTCCGCCAGCGGCAGCCGCCGGCTGATCATGCCTTCCAGGTCCAGCAATCCCGCCCGCCACAGCTCGACCATCCGGCCGGTGTCCCGGCGCGGATCGGCCGAACCGTAGAAGGAGGGGACGATGTTCTTCTCGTTGATGAACAGCTCCTGGGCGGAGAACTCGACCTTCTGCTCCTCGCCGCCCGCTCCGACGATCACCGCGGTGCCGCCGCGGCGAGCGGCGTCGTAGGCCGCGCGGATGGTCGTGGCCAGGCCCACGACCTCGAAGGCGTAGTCGAAACCGCGTCCGCCGGTGACCTCTTGGCGGACCTCGGCCAGCCCGTCCGGCGTGGTGGCGTGCGTGGCGCCGAAGCGCAGCGCCGCCTCGTGCTTAGCCACCGCGGGGTCGACCGCGACGATGCGCGAGGCACCGGCGATCCGAGCTCCCTGGATGACCGAGATCCCCACTCCCCCGCAGCCGATGACGACCACGGTGGACCCGGGCTCGACCTGCGCGGTGTTGAGCACCGCGCCGACTCCGGTCAGCACGCCGCAGCCGATCAGCGCGGCGGCCTCGTAGGGCACGTCGTCGTCGACCTTCACCGCGGCGTCGGCCGGGATCACGATCTCCTCGGCGAAGGTCCCGCACCCGGCGAAGCCGAAGGCGGACTCGCCGCCGACCTCGAAGCGGGGTGAGACGAAGGCGTTGACGGTGTGCACCTCGCACAGGTGCGGCTGCCCGTTCAGGCAGACCGCGCAGCGGCTGCACGGCGGCACGAAGGAGAGCACCACGCGGTCGCCCTCGCGGAGGTGCGAGACCCGCTCACCTGCGGCGATCACGTCACCGGCGCCCTCATGTCCCATGATCCCGGGGGCGAGCGCGGGCAGTCCGCCGCTCATGGCCGACAGGTCGCTGTGGCAGATGCCCGACGCCCGGACCCGCACGCGCACCTCGTCGGGACCCACCTCGGTGGTGGCCACGTCCGAGCGCACGTCGAGTTCGGGGTCGCCGATCTGCTTCAGCACGGCTGCCCTCATCGGCACGCTCCTCACCGGATCGAACCCCGCCACGGCGCGGGGATGTGTTAGCCAACACACACTAGAATGTGTTCTCGCTCAGTATCAAGTGCCACGTTCAGATGCGCGGATTCCGCAGAAGATTCAGACACGAGGCCAGCCATCAGAAATGGAAACTCGTTCTAGCGAATGGGACCTTTCGGTCACATTCGGGCCACGGGATCGCGAGTGCGCCACCCCTCAGGCCTTCAACGAGCGAAGCCGGAGCCCGGTCACTGCTCCATTCGGACGCGACCTCGGGTCGTGATCCTTGCTTTTAGAACACGTTACACCTTTGATGACGAGACGGTGACCGCCTGGTCTCGACCAGATCGTGACCGCCGGTCTATGATTTTAGAAACGTGTTTCACAAGCGCGTACCACCCCGGGAGGATGCATGCGCATCGCCTACACGCCCGAGCACGAGAAGCTGCGGGAGGAGTTGCGCGCCTACTTCGCCGATCTGATGACGCCCGAGCTCCGCCAGGAGCTGTCGCAGGGCGATTACGGCGACGGCGGCGCCTACAAGCAGCTGGTGCGGCAGATGGGGGCCGACGGCTGGCTGGCACTGGGCTGGCCCGAGGAGTACGGCGGGCAGAACCGCAGCATGCTGGAGCAGCTGATCTTCACCGACGAGGCGGCCATCGCCGGCGCCCCGGTCCCGTTCCTGACGCTCAACAGCATCGCGCCGACCATCATGCGGTTCGGCACCGACGAGCAGAAGTCCCACTTCCTGCCCAAGATCGCGGCCGGTGAGATCCACTTCGCCATCGGCTACTCCGAGCCCGAAGCGGGCACCGACCTGGCCTCGCTGCGCACCACCGCCGTCCGCGACGGCGAGGACTACGTGATCAACGGCCAGAAGATGTGGACCAGTCTCATCCAGTACGCCGACTACGTCTGGCTGGCCTGCCGCACCGACCCCGAGGCGCGCAAGCACCGCGGGCTCAGCGTGCTCGTCGTGCCCACCTCCTCCCCCGGCTTCTCCTGGACCCCGGTGCACACCGTGTCCGGACCGACGACCAGCGCGACCTACTACTCCGACGTGCGGGTTCCGACGTCGTCGCTGGTGGGGACCGAGAACGAGGGCTGGCCGCTGGTGACCAACCAGCTCAACCACGAGCGCGTCGCGCTCACCTCCGCCGCCCCGCTGCAGCTGGCGCTGTCCGAGGTCCGGGACTGGGCGGCGCAGACCCGGTTGTCCGACGGGCGGCGGGTGATCGACCAGGAGTGGGTGCAGCAGCACCTCGCGCGGGTGCACACCGGCGCGGAGTTCCTGAAGCTGATGAACTGGAAGATCGCCACCACCGCCGAGAAGCACCCCGCCCCGGCCGCGGCGTCGGCGACGAAGGTCTTCGGCACCGAGTTCGCCACCGAGGCCTACCGGCTGCTCATGGAGGTGCTGGGCACCTCGGGCTACGTCCGCTCCGGTTCGAAGGGCGCGGTGCTGGCCGGGCGGATCGAGCGGATGCACCGCTCGGCGCTGATCCTCACCTTCGGCGGCGGCACGAACGAGGTGCAGCGCGACATCATCGCCGCCGTCGGACTCGGCCTTCCCCCCGCGAAGCGTTGACCGCGAACCGTCCGGACGAAGAGGACTTTCGATCGTGGACGGTTCGGACCACGACCGCCCGCACCCGCACACCACCTCCCAGGAGGCGACATGGATTTCACCTTGACCGAGGGCCAGGAGGACCTGGCCGGGCTGGTCGGGCGCATCCTCGGTGACAAGGTCACCAACGAGCGGCTGCGCGAGATCGACGCGCAGGACGACCGCTTCGACCGCGCGCTGTGGACCGAGCTGGCCAAGGCCGACGTGCTCACCGCGGCGCTGCCCGACGGCGGTTTCGGGCTGCTGGAGCAGTGCAGCGTCCTGATCGAGATCGGCCACGCGGTGGCCCCCGTGCCCTACCTGCCGTCGATCACCATGGGTGCCACGACGCTGGCCGAGTTCGGCACCGACGAGCACCGGCAGCGCTGGGTCGAACCCGCCGCTCGCGGCGAGGTCGTGCTCACCGCCGCGCTGACCGAGGACGGCGGCGCCGCACCGGACTCCCCCGCCACCCGCGCCGAGCGCGACGGCGACCAGTGGGTTCTCACCGGCACCAAGGTGACCGTGCCCGCCGGCCCCATCGCCGACCTCGTGCTCGTCCCGGCCGCCACCGCCGACGGACCGCGCATCTTCCTGGTCCGGCCCGGCGACCCGGGTGCGCGGATGCAGCGCCAGGAGATCGTCGACGGCGACAGCGAGGGCTGGCTGGAGCTCTCCGGCGTCCGCATCAGCAACGCCGACGTGCTCGGTTCCGAGGCGCTGCACCAGCTCATCGTCCGAGCGACGATCGGTGTGTGCGCGGTGCAGGTCGGCGTGCTCTCCGGCGCGCTGGAGCGCACCAGCGCCTACGCCGGGGAGCGGGTGCAGTTCGGCCGCCCGATCGGCACCTTCCAGGCCGTGGCGCAGCGGCTGGCCGACGGCTTCATCGACGTGGAGGCCGCGCGGCTGACCCTCTGGCAGGCCGCCTGGATGGCCTCCGAGGGCATGCCGTGCGCGGAAGAGGCGGCCACCGCGAAGTTCTGGGCCGCCGAAGCCGGGCACCGGTTGGCGCACACCGCAGTTCACGTGCACGGCGGCGTCGGCATCGACGTCGACCACGAGCTGCACCGCTACTTCGTGGCCGCCAAGCGCGGCGAGTTCGCGCTGGGCGGGGCGACCGCGCAGCTGCGCCGGATCGGCGCGGGCCTGGCGGCGCGATGAGCTCCGCGCTGTCGCGGCCGGAGGTGATGCCGACGGTCACCGAACTGCTGCTGGCCAGGGCCGACGACCGCAGGCCGGGACTGCGCACCGAGGACGGCGAGTGGACCTGGGCCGAGCACGTCCGGCACAGCGCCGAGCGCGCCGCGCTGCTGCGGGAGCTGCTGCCCTCCGGCGAGCCGCCGCACATCGGCGTGCTGCTGGACAACGTCCCGGAGTTCTCCTTCCTCCTCGGCGGTGCCGCGCTGTCGGGTTCGGTGGTGGTCGGCCTCAACCCGACCCGCAGGGGTGCGGCGCTGGAGCGCGACATCCGGCTGGCCGACTGCCGGGTCCTGCTCACCGACGCCGCCTACGCGCCGCTGCTGGAGGACCTGGACCTCGACGGGATCGAGGTCGTCACGCTGGATTCCTGGCACCGCGAGCTCGACCGGCACGTCGGTGCACCCCTGAACCCGGTGCCCGCCCACGGCGACGACCTGCTGGTCCTGGTGTTCACCTCGGGCACCGGTGGCGATCCGAAGGCGGTGCGCTGCACCCACGCCAAGATCGCCTACCCGGGCCGGATGCTGGCCGAGCGCTTCGGCCTCGGCGGCGAGGACGTCGCCTACATCTCGATGCCGCTGTTCCACTCCAACGCCCTCATGGCGGGCTGGTCGGTCGGGCTGGCAGCGGGCGCGGCCCTGGCCCTGCGGCCGAAGTTCTCGGCCTCCGGATTCCTGCCGGACGTGCGCCGCTACGGAGCGACCTACGCCAACTACGTCGGCACGCCGCTGTCCTACGTGCTGGCCACCCCGGCGAGACCGGACGACACCGACAACCCGCTGCGCGTCGTCTACGGCAACGAGGGCAACCAGCGCGACATCGCGCGTTTCGCGGAGCGCTTCGGCTGCCACGTCGTCGACGGTTTCGGCTCCTCGGAGGGCGGCATCGCGGTCACCCGCACCCCGGACACCCCTCCGGGCGCGCTGGGCAAGGCCACGGACGGAGTCGCGGTCTTCGACCCGGACACCGGAAAGCCCTGCCCTCCGGCGGAGTTCGACGACTCCGGCCTGCTGCTCAACGGCGAGGCGGCGATCGGCGAGCTGGTCAACACCACCGGACCCGGCTCGTTCGCCGGCTACTACGGGGCGCCGGAGGCCGACGCGGAGCGGATGCGCGACGGCATGTACTGGAGCGGCGACCTCGGCTACCTCGACGCGGACGGCTTCTGCTACTTCGCGGGGCGTTCGAGCGACTGGCTCCGGGTGGACGGCGAGAACCTGGGCGCAGCGCCGATCGAGCGAATCCTGCTGCGTCACCCCCAGATCCAGGAGGCCGCGGTCTACGCGGGACCGGCGGAGGTGGGTGATTCGGTGATGGCGGCGATCACCACCACCGACGGGTTCGACCCGGCGTCGCTGGACGACTTCCTGACGGCTCAGGCGGATCTGGGACCCAAGCAGTGGCCGAGCTACGTCCGGCTGGTGTCCGAGCTGCCCCGGACCTCCACGCACAAGGTGCTCAAGCGCGAGCTCGCGGCCGAGGGCGTCCGGACGCGCGATCCGGTGTGGCGCCGCGTCGATGCCACCTACCATCCTCAAAATCTATAACTTGTTCTAATTTCCTCCAATCGAGCAACGTCTACAGATGGCGTGTTCGACACTGATTCCTATAACCTGTTTCACATACAACACGTGACTGATGGAGGGACGCGATGAGCGGGACGGAGCGTGAGCACGGGGTGCGCACGATCGATGCCGGTGCCCCGCCACAACGGTTCGCCCGGGGGTGGCACTGCCTGGGCCCCGTCGAGGAGTTCCAGGACGGCAAGCCGCACGCGGTGCACGCGTTCGGCACCAAGCTCGTGGTCTTCGCCGACAGCCAGGGCGAGCTGCACGTGCTCGACGGCTACTGCAGGCACATGGGCGGCGACCTCACCCAGGGCGAGATCAAGGGCGACTCGGTGGCCTGCCCCTTCCACGACTGGCGCTGGGGTGGCAACGGCCGCTGCACCTCCATCCCCTACGCCAAGCGGGTTCCCGGCCGCGCACGCACGCGCTCGTGGCTGACGTTGCAGGAGAACAAGCAGCTGTTCGTCTACCACGACCCGCAGGGCAACCCGCCGCCGGCGGAGGTCACGATCCCGCGGATCGACGAGGTCTTCACCGACGAGTGGTCGAACTGGACCTGGGACCGCGTCCAGATCGACAACTCCAACTGCCGCGAGATCATCGACAACGTCGTGGACATGGCGCACTTCTTCTACGTGCACTTCGCCTTCCCGACGTACTTCAAGAACATCTTCGAAGGTCACGTCGCCACCCAGCACCTGCACTCGCGCGGACGTCCCGACGTCGGCGCCTCGCAGGGCAACTACGCCGGCGACGACACCACGCTGCGCTCGGAGGCCAGCTACTACGGGCCTTCGTACATGATCAACCGGCTGTGGACCGAGTTCAAGGGCACGCCGATCGACGCCTACCTCATCAACTGCCACTACCCGATCTCACCGACGAGCTTCGTCCTCCAGTGGGGCGTTTCGGTCAAGAAGCTGCCCGGCCTCGACGACGAGCAGGCCGACATGGTGGCGGGCAAGTTCGCCAAGTCCTTCGGCGTCGGGTTCCTCCAGGACGTGGAGATCTGGCGGAACAAGTCCCGGATCGACAACCCGCTGCTGGTCGAGGAGGACGGGCCGGTCTACCAGCTCCGCCGCTGGTACGACCAGTTCTACGTGGACGTCGAGGACGTCAGCGAGGAGATGACCTCCCGCTTCGAGTTCGAGGTGGACACCACGCGCGCCGTGCAGGCGTGGGAGGCCGAGGTCGCCGAGAACCTGGCCCGGCGCGAAGCAGAGGGGGCCGGCACGTCATGACGGCCGCCCGCACCGACGTCCCGGCCAGCACGACCGCCGACCAGCGGCTCTACCTGGAGGGAGGACTGCGCCCGCTGCCCTGCGCCACGTGCGGGGTGCGGGTGCTGGTCAAGAAGCTCAGCCCGGAGCAGACCAGCATCCAGTGGACCACCTCGACCGGCGACTGCCCGGAGATCGCCGCCCGCATCGCCGAGGGCGAGCACCCGGCGCTCGTGGACACCTGCCCCCGGTTGCGCGCCACCATCGAGCACGCGCTCCGAGAAGGAGTTCTGGAAGTTCCCGAAATCAAGGAGTGATTTCCGAGAACACCGGTGGAACGGGTTACCGATCACACCGTGTTAACGTGATCTTGCGGTTGGCGCGCCAACGCCTTTCCGCCGATGCGCTAGGGGGCGTTGCGTCGATGAGTTCTGCCGCCAACCGGAACGGCCAGGGCGGACACGCGCTCAACGCGATGGCCGACGACGAGCTCACCGCCACCGCCCAGCGCGATCGCCGCAAGCGGATCCTCGACGCGACCGTCGCCCTGGCCGACAAGGGCGGTTTCGACGCGGTGCAGATGCGCGCCGTCGCCGAGCGCGCCGACGTCGCCCTGGGCACGCTGTACCGCTACTTCCCGTCCAAGATCCACCTGCTGGTGGCGAGCCTGGTCCGCGAGCTGGAGCGCATCCAGGAACGCCTGGACCGCGCGCCGATCCGCGGCGATTCGCCCTACGAGCGGCTGCTGTTCGTGCTGAGCCGCCTCACCCGGGCGTTCCAGCGCAACCCGAACCTCTCCGAGGCGGTCACCCGCGCGCTGATGTCGGCGGACGCCTCGGCCGCCACCGAGGTCGACCTGGCCAACCGCATGATGGAGGCCATGTTCATCGCGGTGATGAGCGACGGAGAACCGAGCGACGAGCAGGTGGCCGTGGCCCGCGTCATCGGAGACGTCTGGCTGTCGAACCTGGTCGCCTGGGTGACCCGGCGAGCCTCCGCCACCGACGTCTCCAACCGCCTCGAACTCACAGTCCGACTCCTCCTCCGATGAATTCCAGGCACGTAGAACACGTTATCGATTCAAGGACGGAAATCAACACAATCGGCGAAGCCGCTTTCTCTTTCACCACCCCCGCAATTCGCACCGCCGCGGGTTCTGAGCGGCTTCGTGGCGAGTACGCCGCGACGCCGCGTATTCGACATACTCAAGGAGTGGCACACGGAGTCCACGGAGCCGCTCAGGTTCCGCTACCCGCACCGTCACGCAAAGAGACCACGTTAGGCTCATCGCATGACCGAGCCCGTCCGTCAGTTCTTGGAAGGCAAACGCGCCGAGACCGTTCGCCGGTTGCTGGACGCCACGGTCGAAGAGCTGGAGGAGCGCGGCTTCGGAGCCTTGACCGTGCGGTCGGTGGCCGAGCGCGCCGAGGTCTCCCGCGCCACCGCCTACTCCTACTTCTCCTCCAAGGAACACCTGGTCACGGCCGTGTTCTGGAAGCGCGTCCAGGCGTTGCCGCCCAGCGGCGAGGACCGCACCGGCAAGCCCGGCGCGGACGTCGCGCAGGTGGTAAACACGATCGCTCGGATGCTGGCCTCCGAACCGGCGCTGGTGCGGGCCTGCACCACGGCGCTGCTGGCCGATCAGCAGGAGGTCAAGCGGCTGCGCGACGAGATCGGCCAGGAGGTCTACCGGCGGTTGAACGACGCGGTCGGCGAGGCCGATCCGTCGGCGCTGGATGCCGTGATGACGGCGTTCGTAGGCTCGCTGGTGCTGGCGGGCAGCGGATACCTGCCGATGGAGGAGATGGCCTCGCACCTGGCGGGCATCACCGACCGGGTGTTGCCGCCGGCTGATCGTTGATGCTGCGCAGGACGCTGTCCTGGGCGGCGGGCGGAAGCTGGTCGAGCATGCCCATGACGCGGTTCTTCCGCCGCTGCACGGCCTGACGTTCCGGCAGCCCGGCGCTGACGGGCAGCTGCGGCGGCACGCCGACCACCCGCTGCTCGGCGGCGATCTGCCCGCTGGCCAGCCACTGGCGCTCGCGGTCGATGCTCGCCTGGTCCTTCTCCTCGCTCATCCCGATCGGGCCGGTCTTGTCACCGCTGAGGAACTGCGCCACCACCGGGTCTTCGCTGGTGAGCAGGACTTCGCGCGGTCCGAACAGGACGAGTTCGCGGCGGAAGAGCATGCCCAGGTTGTCCGGCACGGTCCGGGCGAGGTTGATGTTGTGGGTGACGATCAGGATCGTGGCGTCCAGGTGCGCGTTGATGTCGATGAGCAGCTGCGAGAGGTAGGCGGTGCGCACCGGGTCCAGTCCGGAGTCCGGTTCGTCGCAGAGGATGATCTGCGGGTCGAGCACCAGCGCGCGGGCGAGCCCTGCGCGCTTGCGCATCCCGCCGGAGATCTCCCCCGGCAGCTTGTCCTCGGCTCCGGACAGGCCGACCATCTCCATGCGTTCGAGCACGATACGGCGGATCTCGGCCTCGGTCTTGCGGGTGTGCTCGCGCAGCGGGAACGCGACGTTGTCGAACAGGTCCATGGACCCGAACAGCGCCCCGTCCTGGAACAGCACGCCGAAGAGCTTGCGGATCTCGTAGAGCTCGTGCTCGCTGCACGAGCAGATGTCCACGCCGTTGACCAGGCAGCGCCCGTTCTCCGGCTTGAGCAGCCCGATCATGGACTTGAGGAACACCGACTTGCCGGTCCCGGACGGGCCGAGCAGCGCCGAGACCTCGCCCTGCGGCAGCGTGAACCCCACGTCCCGCCAGATCGTCTGCGGCCCGAAGGACTTGCTCAACCCCTCGATGACGACTTCAGCGCCCACACCCACTCCTCACGTCGACGTCGCAGAACTCGTCAGGCGATCATCGGAACCGCTGTCGCGGCACCGCGTTTCAGCGCCGGTAGTAGGCGTGGGTGGCGGTGGCTCCGCCGTCCGCCACGAATTCGGCGCCCGTGCAGTAGGTGCTCTCCTCGCTGGCGAGGAACACCACGAGACCGACGATGTCCTCGGGCTGGCCGATGCGGCCGAGCGGGACCATCTCGCCGATCGGGCTGAGGTCGGTGCCCTCGCCGGTGAACTCCCGGGTCATGCCGGTGTCGAACATGCCGGGGTGCACGGAGTTGACGCGGATGTTGCGCGGCCCGAGCTCCATGGCCGCGGCCTTGGTCATGCCCCGGATGGCGAACTTGCTCGCGGTGTAGGCGACCAGGTGCGGCATGCCGCCGAGGCCTTCGACGGAGGAGAAGTTCACGATCGAACCGCCGCCGGCCTCGGTGAGCGCGGGTGCCGCAGCGCGCATCCCGAGGAAGGTGCCGAACTGGTTGACCCGCACGATGCGCTCGTAGTCGGCCAGCGAGGTGTCCTCCAGCGCGGAGAACATGAGCACACCGGCGTTGTTGACCAGGACGTCGAGCCGGCCGAAACCGTCGGTGGCCTGGGCGACGGCGTCGCTCCAGTCGTCCTCCTGGGAGACGTCGAGGTGCGCGTAGCTGGCGGATTCGCCGAGCTCGTCGGCGAGTTCCTTGCCCGGAGCGTCGAGGATGTCGGCGATGACCACCGAGGCGCCTTCGGCGACGAAGCCGCGCGCGATGGCCGCGCCCTGCCCCCGCGCCGCGCCCGTGACCAGTGCGACCTTTCCCGCGAGCCGTCCCATGCGCCGCCCTCCCTGCCGAGCCGAAGCCGTCCGCATCCGAGACTAGAACACGTTCTCGACAAAAGGGAACCCACCTCGCAGCACGGCCTTGAAAGCGGATGAACTTGTTCTCGATTCAGCCTTCGGCGGGCTTGCCGGAGCGAACCGAGTCGTACTAGCGTCTGGACACATGTCCAGTGGTGTCGTGTTCAGCCCGTACGACTACGCCGTGCACGCCGACCCCTACCCGATCTACGCGAGGCTGCGCGACGAAGCGCCGGTCTACCGGAACGACGAGCTCGATTTCTGGGCGCTGTCACGGCATTCCGACGTCGCCGCGCTGTTCCGCGACAACACCCGGCTGTCCAACGCCAACGGCGTCTCGCTGGACCCGGCTGCCTGGGGCCCCTACGCGCACAAGACGATGTCGTTCCTCGCGCTCGACGACCCCCGGCACAACCGGTTGCGCTCGCTGGTCTCCCGCGGCTTCACCCCGCGCCGGGTCCGCGACCTGCAACCCCGCATCCTCGAACTCGCCCGCCATCACCTGCATCCCGCGCTGGAATCGGGCGAGTTCGACTTCGTGGCGGACTTCGCGGGCAAGTTCCCGATGGACGTGATCTCCGAGCTGATGGGCGTCCCGGAAGCCGACCGCGACCGCCTGCGGGAGCTCGCCGACACCGTGATGCACCGCGACGAAGGGGTTTTCGACGTCCCGCAGGCGGCGATGGAGGCCTCGCTGAACCTGGTCGGCTACTACGCGGACATGCTCGCCGAGCGCCGCCGCGAACGCACCGACGACCTCACCTCCGCGCTGCTGGACGCCGAGATCGACGGCGACCGGCTCAGCGACGAGGAGATCATCGCGTTCCTGTTCCTGATGGTCGTCGCCGGCAACGAGACGACCACGAAGCTGCTGGCCAACGCCGTGCACTGGGCTCACCTCAACCCCGGCGAGCAGGCGAAGCCCTTCGGAGACCCGGGCCGGGTGAGCGACTGGATCGAGGAGACGCTGCGCTACGACACCTCCAGCCAGATGGTCGCGCGGACCACCACCGAGGACATCCGCCTGCACGGCACCACGATCCCCGCGGGCGCGCGGGTGCTGCTGCTGGTCGGCTCGGCGAACCGGGATCCGCGAGCATTCGCCGACGCCGACCACTACGACCTCGACCGCCGCACCGACACCCAGATCGTCAGCTTCGGCGGCGGAACCCACTTCTGCCTCGGCGCGCACCTCGCGCGGCTGGAGGCGCGGATCGCGCTGACCGAGTTCGTCGAGCTGGTGAAGTCCTACGACGTCGACACCGACCGCGCGCAGCGGGTGCACTCCAGCAACGTGCGCGGCTTCGCGACCCTGCCCGTTCGCGTGGAAAGCAGGTAGCCATGCCCAGATTCGAACCGAACCCGCAACGCCGACCCACCGCGATCGCCGGTGCGTCGGCCGGGATCGGCGCGGCGACCGCCCAGGCCCTGGCCGCCTCCGGTCACCCGGTGGCGCTCGGCGCGCGCCGCGTCGACAAGTGCCAGGAGCTGGCGGAGAAGATCCGCGCCGACGGCGGTCAGGCCGTCGCCGTGCCGCTGGACGTCACCGACGAGGACTCGGTGACGGCGTTCGTGACCAGGACGACCGAGGAGCTCGGCGACATCGAGGTCCTGGTCTACGGCGCGGGCGACCTCGACGCCGACCTGGTGCACGAGATGGAGGGATCGCGCTTCCAGGGCCAGCTCGACGTGCACCTCGGCGGAGCTCACCGCCTCACCTCGCGGATCGTGCCCGGCATGGTCGACCGCCGGCGCGGTGACGTGGTGTTCATCGGCTCCGACGTGGTCCCCAAACCCCGGCCGCGGATGGGCGCCTACGTGCCCGCGAAGGCCGGGCTGGAGGCCATGGCCCGGACGATGCGCATGGAGCTGGAGGGCACCGGGGTGCGCGCGAGCATCGTCCGGCCCGGACCCACCTCCACCTCGATGGGCATGCAATGGGACGAGAAGACCACCGAGGCCGTGCTCAACGACTGGGTGAAGTGGGGCCTGGCGCGGCACCCGTACTTCCTGCGCGCGTCCGACATCGCCGACGCCGTGCACCACGTAATCTCCGCGCCGCGCGGCGTGCACCTGAGCTTGATCGAGGTCGAACCCGAAGCACCGCTGGAGGAGAGATGACGCTGCTCGCGCCGAAACAGGTCTCCGGTGGCCAGGACGAGCACGGCCACCTCGAAGAGCTGCGCACCGATCCGATCGCGCTGATGCGCCGAGTGCGCGAGGAGTGCGGCGACGTCGGCACCTTCGACCTGGCCGGGCGCCGGGTGGTGCTGCTGTCGGGAGCCGAGGCCAACGAGTTCTTCTTCCGCGCCTCCGACGACGACCTGGACCAGGCCGCCGCGTACCCGTTCATGACGCCGATCTTCGGGCAGGGCGTGGTCTTCGACGCCCCGCCGGAGCGGCGCAAGGAGATGCTGCACAACCAAGCGCTGCGCGGCGAGCAGATGCGCGGCCACGCCCAGACCATCGACGCCGAGATCGCCCGGACGGTGGCCGAGTGGGGCGATGAGGGCGAGATCGACCTGCTGGACTTCTTCGCCGAGCTGACGATCTACACGTCCTCAGCCTGCCTCATCGGCAAGCGGTTCCGCGACCAGCTCGACCACCGCTTCGCCGAGCTCTACCACGAGCTGGAGCGCGGAACCGACGCGCTGGCCTACGTCGACCCCTACGCGCCGATCGAGAGCTTCCGGCGTCGGGACGAGGCGCGGGCCGGTCTGGTGCGGCTGGTGCAGGAGATCATGGACGGCCGGGCCGCGGCCGGGAAACCGCCGCGCGACGAGCGGGACATGCTCGACGTGCTGATGTCGGTCAAGGACGAGGCCGGTAAGCTGCGGTTCAGCGCCGACGAGATCACCGGGATGTTCATCTCGATGATGTTCGCCGGGCACCACACCAGCTCCGGCACGGCCGCGTGGACGCTCATCGAGCTGCTCCGCAATCCCGGCGTGATGGACGGGGTCGTCTCCGAGCTCGACGAGCTCTACTCCGACGGTTCGGAGGTGAGCTTCCGCTCGTTGCGGGCGATCCCGCGGCTGGAGGGCGCGATCAAGGAAGCGCTGCGGCTGCACCCGCCGCTGATCCTGCTGCTGCGCGTCGCTCAGGACGACTTCGAGGTGCGCGGGCAGCGGATCGAGCGCGGTGGCTTCGTGGCCGCCACTCCCGCGATCTCCAACCGGATCCCGGATGACTTCCCCGATCCCGATTCGTTCCACCCGGAGCGCTACGCCGAGGCGCGCCAGGAGGACCTGGTCAACCGCTGGACGTGGATCCCCTTCGGTGCCGGGCGGCACCGGTGCGTGGGAGCGGCGTTCGCGATGATGCAGCTCAAGGCGATCTTCTCGGTCCTGCTGCGGGACTTCAGCTTCGAGCTCGCGCAGCCTCCGGAGTCCTACCGCAACGACCACTCGAAGATGGTCGTCCAGCTCGCCCAGCCGTGCCGGGTGACCTACCGCCGCCGGAAGGAGTCCTGATGCGAGTCGTGTGCGATCTCGACCTGTGCCAGGGGCACGCGATGTGCGAGGTCGAGGCGCCGGAGGTGTTCTCGGTCCCCAAGCGCGGCACGGTCGACGTGCTGATCAGCGAGCCGCCGGCGGATCTGCGCGCCGAGGTGGAACGTGCCGTGCAGGAATGCCCCACGCAGGCCCTGAGCATCGAGGAGGCTTGACATGCCCGCATACCCTCGGGAAGAACTGGAACGCATGGTCCAGCACTGGCTGGACGAGAACGAGCGCTGCGAAGGGCTCGGCGACTGGAAGCCGCTCGCGCAGCTCTACACCGAAGACGCCACCTACGGCTGGAACACCGGGCCCAACGAGGACTTCATGACGGTGGGGCGCGACGAGATCCGCGACATCGCCCTCGGCGTGGAGATGGAGGGCCTGCGCGGTTGGAGCTACCCGTACCAGCGGGTGCTCATCGACGACGTCAAGGGCGAGGTGATCGGCTTGTGGAAGCAGATCGCCGACGCGAAGCGGCCCGACGGAAGTCCGTACCAGGTCGCCGGCATCGGCGGCAGCTGGTTCCGCTACGGCGGGAACATGCGGTGGTCGTGGCAGCGGGACTTCTTCGACTTCGGCAACGCCGCGCACCTCTTCCTGGAGATGATCAAAGCGGACGCGCTCTCGCCCGGGATGAAGCAGCGCATGGAGGTCGCCGCGTCCGGCCTGCCGCAACCCGGCCACTACCGCAAGGGCACGGCACCGGTCGAGCTGTGGTGACCTGCGAACAACGGGAGGAACCATGAAGATCGTGGTCGACTTCGACCTGTGCGAGGCCAACGGCATGTGCGAGGCCGTCGCACCGGACGTCTTCGAGATCGACGATGACGACAACCTCAACATCATCGCCGAGCCCACGCCCGAGCTGCGGGATTCGATCGAGCAGGCGGTGCACTCCTGCCCGAAGGCCGCCCTGTCGTTGGAAGACTGAGATCATGCCGAAAGCACGTCCCCCGCAGTTGGATTCGCCGATCGTGGGCAAGGTCATCAAGGTGGCCTCGCGGGCCAACACCCGGTTGTACCGCGCCACCGGCGGGCGGTTGGGCGGCAACTGGCGCATCGGCGCCGGCTTCCGCAAGAGCGTCCCGATCTGCCTGCTGACCACCACCGGCCGTCGCAGCGGCCGGCCCCGCACCGCTCCCCTGCTGCACATGCCCGACGGCGACCGGGTCATCCTGGTCGCCTCGCAGGGCGGCCTGCCCGAGCACCCGGCCTGGTACCACAACATCACGGCGAACCCGGAGGTGACGGTCCAGGTCAAGCGCGACATCCGCCGCATGCGCGCCCGCACGGCGAGCCCGGAGGAGCGGGCCGAGCTCTGGCCCCGCTTGCTGGAGGTCTACGCGGACTTCGACGACTACCAGTCCTGGACCGAACGCGAGATCCCAGTGGTCATCTGCGACCCCGCCTGACCGGCCACCTTCGAATTTCGCGCGAAATTCGAGTCGAAAGTTCTGGACTCGAATTTCGCGCGAAATTCGAAAACCCTAGTCCTGTCGGGTGATGTTGAGCTTGGTTGCGAGGCGGTGGAAGTACTCCGCGATCCACTGCTCGCCCTTCTCCGGGAACCCGAAGAGGACTTCGGTGACGCCGAGCTCTTCCCAGCGGGCCAGCGCGTCGAAGTCGGGCTTGCCCGACAGCGCCACGATCTGGGGCTCGCCCTCGCGGCCCGCTTCCTTCCAGGTGCGCTGGAGGAGGGCGACCTTGTCGTCGATCTCGCCCTCGGTGGGGGTGGTGATCCAGCCGTCGGCGGAGCGGGCGATCCAGCCGAACGTCCTCTCGGTCCCGCCCGCACCGATGAGGACCGGCGGCCTCGGCTGCTGGACCGGCTTCGGCCAGGCCCAGCTGGGACCGAAATCGACGTGCTCACCGTGGTATTCGGCTTCCTGCTCCGACCACAGCTGCTCCATGGCCTCCAGGTACTCGCGCAGCACGGTGCGGCGCTGGGCCTTGGGCACGCCGTGGTGGGTCAGCTCGTCGATGTTCCAGCCGAACCCGGCTCCCAGGCTCACCCGACCGCCGGAGAGGTGGTCCAGCGTGGCGATGGTCTTGGCGAGGGTGATCGGGTCGTGCTCCACCGGCAGCGCCACGGCGGTGGCGAGCCGGATCCGCGAGGTCACCGCCGCGACCATCGACAGCGCCACCCACGGGTCCAGGGTTCGCAGGTAGCGGTCGTCGGGGAGTTCCCCGGTGCCGGTGCCCGGGTGCGCGGCCTCGCGCTTGATCGGGATGTGGGTGTGCTCGGGCACCCAGAAGGAGTCGAAACCCGCCTCTTCAGCGGCTTTCGCGGCAACCGCGGGTGCGAGACCGCGGTCGCTGGTGAACTGCACGATGCCGTACTTCATGAGCGGTCCTTTTCGCCGAGGATCTTCTCGATGCGCATGGTGAACTTCGTGCCCAGCGGCCAGCCGACGTAGTGCGTCATGAACAACCCGATCTCGCGCAGCTGCTCGGCGTCCAGCTCCTCGTTGCCCAGCGCCGCCCGCACCTGGATGTCGGCGACGTCGTCGAGCCCCTGAGCGGCCAGCGCCCCCAGCAGCAGCAACCGCCGATCGCGGAGGCTCAGCCCGGGCCGGGACCAGATCTCGGCGAAGAGGTGGTCGACGGTGACGGCGAAGAAGTCACCCGGCCCGTCGGAGACCTCCCAGCCGTAGACCTCGCCCATCTTGGCCAGGCCGCGTTGTCGCTGCTCGTCGCTCATGCGTCCTCCTTCGCCACGCCGAGTCCGGCCGCCAGGTCGCGCAGCGCCCGCTCCCCCAGCGGCAGCTCGACGCCGAGCCGCTCACCGAGCCGCAGGGCCAGCGCGAGGTCCTTCTCGCCGAGTTCGCTGACGTTGCGCAAGATCGGGTACCAGTTGTCCGAGGGGTCCAGCTGCGCGGTGTCGCCGCGCAGCATGATCGCTCCGGGCCCGCCGGTGATGGCGTCGGTGTGCCGGACGATCTCGCCGAGCTCGCGCAGGTCGATCCCGGCGGCTTCGGCGAGCCGCTGGGCCTCCGCGGCGGCGGTGAAGGCCACGAAGTGCACCAGGTTGCGGGCCAGCTTGCAGCGGGTTCCGGCGCCGACCTCGCCGGCGTGCACGACGAGTCCGGCCCAGTGCTCGAAAACGGCTTCGCAGCGCTTGAACGCGTCCGCCGAGCCGCCGACCATGACGGCCAGGCCCGCCCGATCGGCACCGACAGCACCGCCGCTGACCGGCGCGTCCACCACCGACACCCGGTGCAGCGCGGCCAGTTCCGCGAGCCGGGGCGCGGTGTCCTCGCCGATCGTGGAGTGGATGGCCAGGACCGTCCCCTCGGCGGCCCCGGCGAGCAGCCCGTCCGGGCCGCACACCACCTCCTCGACCTGCGCGTCGTCGCGCACCATCACCGAGATGACGTCGGCCTGGCGGGCGACCTCCTTCGGAGAGGTGGCCCCCCGCGCACCTCCTTCGACGAACGTCGCGACGACCTCCGGGCGGACGTCGTGGACGACGAGGCCGTCCGGCCAGGTCAGCAGCTTGCGGGCCATCGGAGCACCGATCTGTCCGAGCCCGACGAATCCGACCGCGCTCACGAGCGGATCACCTGCCCGCCGTCGACGTTGAAGATCTGCCCGGTGACCCAGCCCGCTTCCTCCGACAGCAGGAACAGGCACATCCCCACCAGGTCCTCGGGCTGCCCCATGCGCTTGAGCGCCATGCCCTTGACGATCGCCTTGACCATCTCCGGCGGGGTGGTCTCGCGGGTGGCCTCGGTGTCGATCGGGCCGGGCGCGATGGCGTTGATCCGCACTCCCATGCCGCCGATCTCGTGCGCGAGCTGCTGGGTGAGCCCGTTGACCGCGACCTTGGCCAGCCCGTAGAAGCCGGAGTAGACCCAGGCGGCTGTGGAGGACTGATTGACGATGGAACCGCCGCCGCGTTCCTGCATGTGCGGCAGGCAGGCCCTGGTGCACAACAGCGCGCCGTCCACGTTCACGCCCAGGAACTTCTTGTAGTAGTCCCAGTCCACCGTGCACAGCAGGTCCAGCTTCATGCCGCCGTAGATGGCGGCGTTGTTCACCAGGTGGTCGATGCCGCCGAACCGCTCGACGGCGAAAGCCGCCATCGCGGCGGTGGATTCCGGTGAGGAGACGTCGACCTCCACGAACGCGGCGGTGCCGCCCTCGGCGTTGATCTCCTGAGCGACCTTCTCACCGGAGGTCGTGTTGAGGTCGGCGACCACGACGCTCGCGCCCTCGGCCGCCAGCGCTCGCGCGTAGGCCTCACCGATGCCTTGCGCGGCCCCGGTGACCACCGCGACCTTGCCTTCGAAACGCCCCATTGCGTCCTCCTGGGAATGGTTGAGGAATCGCGCTGCTCGGCGGTGCGGGTGGCCGAGACCCCCGAGGGGAACGACTCCTGGCCTGCCTAGGCCGGTTCGGCGATCAGCTTCGTCTCCAGGTACTCCTCGAACCCGGCCACGCCCATCTCGCGGCCGATGCCCGACTGCTTGTAGCCGCCGAACGGGGCGTCGGCGCCGTACCAGACACCGCCGTTGATGCCGACCGTCCCGGTGCGGATGCGCGCGGCCACTCCGCGCGCCCGCTCCAGGTCCTGGCCGTGCACCGCGCCGGAGAGCCCGTAGGGCGAGTCGTTGGCGATGCGCACGGCGTCGTCGTCGCCGTCGTGCGGCAGGATCACCAGCACCGGGCCGAAGATCTCCTCGCGCGCCACCCGGGATTCGTTGCTCAGCCCGGTGATCAGCGTGGGTTCGACGAAGAAGCCGCGGTCGCGCTCGGCCCGGCCACCGCCGCAGGCGAACTCGCCGCCTTCTTCCTCGGCGAGTGCCAGGTAGCTCTCCACCCGGTCGCGCTGGCGGGCGGAGATCAGCGGCCCGCACACGGTTCCGGGATCGTCGGGGTCCCCGACCCCGACGCCGCGCAGCGCCTTGGCCGTCAGCGCCACCGCTTCGTCGTAGTGGGCGCGGGGCACGAGCAGTCGCGTGGTCAGCGCGCAGCCCTGCCCGGCGTGGGTGCAGACGGTGAAGGCCGCGAGTCCGCAGGCCGCGCCCAGGTCGGCATCGTCGAGCACGACGAACGCCGACTTCCCGCCGAGTTCGAGGAAGGTCCGCTTGATCCCGGGAGCACCGGCGGCCATCACGGCACGTCCGGTGGCGGTCGATCCGGTGAACGACACCAGGTCGACCCGGTCGTCGGAGGACAGCTGCGCGCCGAGGGCGTGGTCGTCGGAGGTGACGATGTTGACCACGCCGGGCGGGATGTCGGTCTCGTTCAGCAGGATCTCGCCGACCGCGGCCGCGCACCACGGGGTGTCCGGCGCGGGTTTGAGGACCACGGTGTTGCCGGCGGCCAGCGCAGGTCCGAGCTTGGCGAGGTTGATCTGGTGCGGGAAGTTCCACGGCGTGATCGCCCCGACGACACCGACGGCTTCGCGCCGGGTCCAGCGCCTGCTGGGCATCCCCATCGGTTCGGCGACGCCGAGGTCGTGGGTCCACTCGTACCCGGCGGCGATGCCGGCGAAGTGGGCGACGTCGGCGATCGGGGCGTCGAGCTGGGCGCCGTGGGTGAGGAAGCGCGGTGCTCCGACCTCGGCGATGGTGAGTTCGCGCAGCTCGTCGGCGTGCTCACGCAGGGACCGGCTGAGCTGTTCGAGGCAGTGGACGCGCAGGTCGAGGTCGCGCGACCACTCGGTTTCGTCGAAGGCCCTGCGCGCCGCGCCGATGGCGCGGTCCATGTCGGCGGCGGTGGCGTTGGCCGCGGTGCCGAGCACCTCTTCGGTGGCGGGGTTGGCGGTGTCGAACCGCCCCCCTGATCCGGGGGCGGGTTCGCCGTCGACCAGCAGGGTCGAGGCCTTGTCGGTCCAGACGCTCATCGGCAACACATCCGGTTTCTAGACACGTGTCAAGACTAAGGTCCACGTTTCCGGCCCACAAGGTCCGCGCCCAATAGAACCGGTTTCCTCCTCCCTGCGAAGCTCCCGTTGACACAGCATAATCGAGCCGTAGAACATGTTCTAGATATACGGCGCACGAGGGGACCACCGGATGACCGACGAGAGACCAGGCACGACCTCCCCACCGGCGGCTGGACACGCCCCGGTCCTCCCGGCGATCCCGGCCGAGACGACCCTGCTGGCCGCGCGGATCCGCGAGCTCGTCGAGGCCGGCGTGCACACCGACGTCGCAGCTGAGGACCTGCGCGCCGCCGCCGAGCACGTCACCGCGGCCACCGAGCTGCTGCGCGAGCGCACCCGCGAGGAGCCGCTGCTGCTGTCCTACCTGGACGGCAACCAGGTCAGCGTGCACAACCCGGTCGAGGGCCCCGGCAACCCGCTCGCGCCGCCCATGGTGGGCTTGGAGATCGACGAGTCCGGGGCGACTTCCTCGACCGCGCTGCTCGGCGCGGCCTACGAGGGACCGCCCGGGCGCGTGCACGGCGGCTGGGTGGCCTCGCTGCTCGACCACGCCGTGGGCCGGGCGGTGGCGGTGGCGGGCCATCCGGCGATGACGGTGTCGCTGACCGTGGACTACCGGCGCGGCACCCCGCACGGCGTGCCGCTGACCATCAACGCCCGGTTCACCGGCAAGGAAGGCCGCAAGGTCTTCGCCACCGGCGAGATCGTCGCCGACGGCGAGACCACCGCCGAGGCCAGCGCGATCCTGGTGACCTACTGACCAGCGAGGAGACTTGCGATGCCTGAGTTCCACCGGCTGCGGGTGGCCGAGGTCGTCGAGGAGACGGCCGACGCCCGCTCAGTGGTCTTCGACGTCGACACCACCCGCTTGCCCTACCGGCCGGGTCAGTTCCTGACGCTGCGGATCCCCAGCGACCGCTGCGGTTCGGTGGCCCGCGCCTACTCCTTGTCGAGCTCACCGGTCACCGACGGACGGCTGGCCGTCACGGTCAAGCGCACCGAAGACGGCTACGCCTCGAACTGGATCTGCGACAACGTCGCCGCGGGCACCGAGATCGACGTGCTGGAACCGGCCGGGGTGTTCACCCCGAAGTCGCTGGAGGACGACCTGCTGCTGTTCGCGGCGGGCAGCGGCGTCACGCCGATCATGTCGATCCTGAAGTCGGCGCTGGCCACCGGGACCGGCCGGGTCGTGCTCGTCTACGCCAACCGCGACGAGAAGTCGGTCATCTTCGCCCGCGAGCTCACCGAGCTCACCGCCGCGCACCCCGGACGCCTGCTGGTGCTGCACTGGCTGGAATCCGTGCAGGGGCTGCCGAATCAGGACGCGTTGCAGTCGCTGGCCGGCGCGTTCCCGGAGCACGACGCGTTCATCTGCGGACCGAAGCCGTTCATGGACGCCACGCGGAAGGCGCTGCGCGAAGCCGGGTTCCCGAAGTCGGCCATCCACCTGGAGCGCTTCGCCTCGCTGGCCGGAAACCCCTTCGACACCGCGACCCCGGCCGAGCCCGCCGAGGCGCAGACCCAGCCGGAGGACTCGGTCGTGGAGGTGACGCTCGACGGCGAGGACCACACGTTCACCTGGCCCGCCGACAAGCGGCTGCTCGACCTCCTCAAGGAGAACGGGCTCCCGGCGCCGTCCTCCTGCTCCGAGGGCATCTGCGCGGCGTGCGAGTGCCGGGTGACCGAAGGCGAGGTCACCATGGTGAACAACCAGGTCCTGGAGCAGGAAGACCTCGACGAGGGCTACGTCCTGGCCTGCCAGTCCCTCCCGAGAACCCCCAAGGTCAAGGTCGACTACGACTGACGATCGGGTGCGGAGCGGCCCGGTCACCGCCGCAACCCGCAACCTCATTACGGCGGTGACCGGGACCGAAACCCGGATTACCGCCGTAATCGTGGACCCGATTACCGGAGTATTCGGGTCACCCCCGTCGCGTCAGGAGGCCTTCGCGGCGGCGAAGTGGCCCGCGCGGCGGCCGGAGTACACGCAGTCGGCGATGGACAGGCCGCTGACGCAGGACTCCGAGCAGATGCCGGAGGCGTTGCGCCCGGCCGCCTTCTGGTGCGAGGTGCCGCCGGCGAGGACGTCGACCTCCTCGTCCCACTGCCCAGACCTCCGCAGCCTCCAGGTACATGCAACAAGTTCTCACTGTCGCACCGCCGTTGTGATGACGGAAATCGCGCGGAACCGTAGCATCGGGGCCATCAAAACTATAACCTGTTTCAGTATCGCGAGGCCCACATGGAGGTGCCATGACAGAAGCGACCTTCGATGTCGTCGTGGTCGGCTCCGGCGCCGCCGGGATGACCGCCGCGCTCACCGCGGCGGACCGGGGGTTGTCGGTGCTGGTCGTGGAGAAGGACCGCTACTTCGGCGGCTCCACCGCGCGTTCCGGCGGCGCCGTCTGGGCCCCGCACAACGAGGTGCTGCAGCGCGCGAAATCCGGGGACAGCCCGGAGAAGGCCGCGACCTACCTGCGGCACCTGATCGGCGACGAGATCGCCGCCGATCGGCGCGAAGCGCTGCTGTCGCACGGTCCCGACATGGTCTCGCTGGTGCTGCGCCGGACCCCGCTGAAGCTGAAGTGGATCCCCGGCTACTCCGACTACTACCCGGAGACCCCCGGCGGCATCCCCGAGGGCCGCACGCTGGAACCCAAGCCGTTCAACGGCAAGCTGCTCGGCGACGAGCTGGCCAACCTGCAACCCCCGTACCTGCCCGCGCCGGCCGGGATCACGGTCACCGCGGCCGAGTACAAGTGGATGAACCTCATCGCCCGCCACCCGCGCGGCATGTTCACCTCCGCCAAGGTCGGCCTGCGCCGGGTGGTCTCGCTGGCCACCAAGCGCCCGCTGCTCGCGCTGGGCCAGGCCCTGGCCGCCGGCCTGCGCGCCGGACTGCTGCGCGCGGACGTGCCGGTGTGGCTCAACAGCCCGCTGACCGAACTGCACGTCGAGGAGGGCGCGGTCACCGGTGTGCGCGTGCAGCGCGGCGACGAGGAGGTGCTCGTCCGCGCCCGGTGCGGCGTGATCATGGCGGCGGGCGGTTTCGAGAAGAACGAGCGGATGCGCAAGCAGTTCCAGCGCGAGCCGATCGGCACCGACTGGACCGTGGGCGCCGAGTCCAACACCGGCGACGGCATCGAGGCCGGTCAACGGCTCGGCGCGGACGTGGACCTGATGGACGACGCGTGGTGGGGCCCGTCGATCCCGCTCCCCCGCGGCCCGTACTTCTGCCTGTCCGAGCGCAACCTGCCCGGCTGCATCCTGGTCAACGCCGCGGGTCAGCGGTACGTCAACGAGGCGACGCCGTACGTCGACGCGGTGCACGCGATGTACCGCGGGCACGAGACCGGGGTGTCGCACATCCCGTCGTGGCTCGTCGCCGACCAGCGCTACCGCAACAACTACACCTTCGCCGGACTGCCGCCGCGCCAGCGCTTCCCCGGTCGCTGGTACAAGGCCGGGATCGTGCACACCGCGCGGACCCTCGACGAGCTGGCGGCCAAGATCGAGGTGCCCGCCGACCAGCTGCGCGCGACCGTGCAGCGGTTCAACGGCTTCGCGGAGAAGGGCACCGACGAGGACTTCCGCCGCGGTGAGAGCGCCTACGACCGGTACTACGGCGACCCCCGGTTGCCCAACCCGAGCCTGGCTCCGCTGGAGGTCGAGCCGTTCCACGCGATCAAGATCGTGCCCGGAGACCTGGGCACGAAGGGCGGGCTGCGCACCGACGCCCGCGCCCGGGTGCTGCGGGAGGACGGCTCGCCCATCCCCGGCCTCTACGCCGCGGGCAACGCGAGCGCGGCGGTGATGGGCTCCACCTACGCAGGAGCCGGAGCGACGATCGGCCCGGCCATGACCTTCGGCTACGTGGCCGCCTTGGACCTCGTGGCCGAAGCCGAGAACTGACCGGACGCACAAGCACGGGCAGTTCCGGCGAGGACTGCCCCGTAAGGAGGCGGGATGACCGCGACGGAGACCGAGCAGCCGCATTGCCTCGTGGAGCAGCGCGGGGGCGTGCTGGTGGTGACCATGAACCGCCCGAGCGCCAAGAACGCGCTGTCCGGCGAGATGATCAAGATCATGATCGAGGCGTGGGACCGGGTCGACGACGACCCCTCGATCCGGGCCTGCGTGCTCACGGGTGCGGGCGGCGCCTTCTGCGCCGGTGCCGACCTCAAGAGCATGAGCAACAACCACCCCGGCGACCAGCACGCGCAGGGCGCGTTCAACCCCGCCAAGATCGAGGGCCTGCTCAAGGGCCGCCGGCTGACCAAGCCGCTCATCGCCGCGGTGGAGGGGCCCGCCATCGCGGGCGGCACCGAGATCCTGCAGGCCACCGACATCCGCGTGGCCGGTGAGAGCGCGCGCTTCGGCGTCTCCGAACCGCGCTGGGGCCTGTTCCCGCTGGGCGGCTCGGCCGTACGGCTGACCCGGCAGATCCCCTACACGGTGGCCGCCGACCTGCTGCTGACCGGACGCCACATCAAGGCGCCCGAAGCCAAGGAGCTCGGGCTGATCGGCCACGTCGTGCCGGACGGAACAGCTTTGGACAAGGCGCTCGAACTCGGCGAGATGATCACCGCCAACGGCCCGCTGGCCGTGCAGGCGATCCTGCGCACCATCCGGGAGACCGAGGCGATCCCCGAGGAGGAGGCCTTCGCCATCGAAGCCCAGCACGGCATCGGCGTCTTCATGAGCGAGGACGCCAAGGAAGGCCCGAAGGCCTTCGCGGAGAAGCGCAAGCCCGACTTCCAGGGCAAGTGAGCCGACGAGGGGCGTCTGAAATCCAGGACGCCCCTCGTGATCGGTTCAGCAGCACCGGTTCGCGACATCCGTCGTTGCAGAGTCAAACGTCCCCGCACTGGCGCGAGGTGCACGTATGCAGAGTCGCTACGCAACGCTGACCCGACCACGTCTGGCAGCGCTGCTGCCGGAACTGCTGCTGGCCGGGCAGTTGATCGACCGATCGGCCATGGCCTGGTGCATCTCGTCGTTCGGCCGCGAGGAGATGACGCGCATCGCCATCGAGGAGTGGATGGCGGCCAGCCCGATCTACACCCGCCGGATGCAGCGGGCGCTGGACTACTCCGGCGACGACGTCGTCACCATCTTCAAGGGGCTCCAGCTCGACATCGGTGCTCCGCCGCAGTTCATGGACTTCCGCTACACCGTGCACGACCCGTGGTACGGCGAGTTCCAGCTCGACCACTGCGGTGCGCTGATGGACGTCGAGCCGATGGGCGAGCGCTACGTGCGCGCGATGTGCCACGACATCGAAGACCCCACCTTCGACGCCACGGCCGTGGCCACCAACCCGAAGGCCCAGGTCCGGCCGCTGCACCGGCCACCCAGGACACCCGCCGACCGGCGGCCGCACTGCGCGTGGACGGTGATCATCGACGACGCGCACCCGCCGGTCTCCCCCAGCCAGGACTGCCTGGCGCTGCGGGAATCCCGGGCCGCGAACCTGGAACTGTCGGCCATCGACCCGGCCGAGGACGGGCGCGGTGACTACACCGGGCCGCTGCTCAGCGACCTGGACTTCGCCGATTTCAGCACCTCGGCCCTGGTGCGCATGGCCGACGAGGTGTGCCTGCAGATGCACCTGCTCAACCTCGGTTTCGTCCGCGCGGTGGCGAGGCGGACCGATGATCCGCGGGAGATCTGCACCAAGCAGCTGGTGGGCATCGCCGGGCTGGCCGCCGAGCGGATCCACCGGGCCCTGGACCTGCCCGGCGGCGTCGAAGGCGCGCTGCGGGTGCTGGAGCTGCATCCGCTGCTCAACCCGGCGAACTACGTCGTGGCGTCCCAGGACTCCGAGTCGATCACCGTGCGGCCCGGCCCCGCGCACGCCGACGGCGCGTGGATCTCGTTGTGCGGTCCCGGTTCCACCGCCCCGCTGCAGGCCGTGGTGCGCGCGGTGGACCCCCGGCTGGACGTGGTGGTCGAGGGCACCGAGGACTCCTGGACCGCGCGCATCATCCGCGGCGAGGAACCCGCCGCTGAGTTCGACGAGGTGGCCGTGACCCGGATCAGCACCGGGTCGAACTTCACCTTCCAGCCCCGAAAGTCCATTCCGATCATGCCTGTTCGGTGAGGAGCGGCTTCAGATGACGGGAACGAGCTTCAACCTGTCCGCGGTCTTCCAGACGGTCGCCGAGGCGGTCCCGGACCAGGAGGTGCTGGTCTGGGGCGAGAAGCGGTTCAGCTACGCCGATCTCAACGCGCGCGTCGACGGGGTCGCGCACTACCTGACCCGGCAGGGCTTCGGCTGCCACACCCCGCGCGAACAGCTCCCCGGGCACGAGTCCGGGCAGCACCACGTCGGCCTCTACCTGCACAACGGCAACGTGTACTTGGAGGCGCTGATCGGCGCGCTGCGCGCCCGCGCGGTGCCGTTCAACGTCAACTACCGGTACGTGGCCGAAGAACTGCTGTACCTGTTCCAGGACGCCGGGGCCGAGGCGCTGGTGTTCCACTCCGCGTTCGCGCCGCAGGTCGCCGAGATCCGGGACCGGTTACCGGGTGTGCGCCTGCTGATCCAGGTCGACGACGACAGCGGGAACCCGCTGCTCCCGGGCGCCGTGCCGTACGAGTCCATCGTGGACGCACCGGCTCCCGAGGTGCTGCCGGAGCCCTGCGGCGACGACCTGTACCTGCTCTACACCGGTGGCACCACCGGGATGCCCAAGGGCGTGATGTGGCGGCAGCACGACGCCTACGTCGGTGCCATGGGCGGCACGCCGTTCGGCAGCTCCGAGCCCTACCGCTCCTACGAGCAGATCGCCGAGGCTGCCAGGCAGGGCGGCGGCGGTATGCGGCTGATCATGACCGCGCCGTTCATGCACGGCGCCGCGCAGTGGTCGACCTTCCACATGATCACCCAGGGCGGTGCGATCGTGCTGCCCTCCGACGCGAGAACCCTGGACTGGCCGGACGTCCTGCGCACCGTGCAGCGGGAGCGGGTGGTCAGCGTCCCGGTCGTCGGCGATGCGATGGCCCGGCCGATGGTCGCCGAGCTGGAACGCGGCGACTACGATCTCTCCGGCGTGTTCGCGGTGCAGAACGGCGGGGCTCCGCTGACCCCGACGGTGCGCGCGCGGTTGCAGGCGCAGCTGCCGAACGTGCTGTTCGTCGACACGGTCGGATCGTCGGAGACCGGCATCCAGATGAGCCAGGTCGCCGACGGCAACGGCACCGAGACCGGCGTTTTCACGCCGGACGGCGACACCACGGTCCTCGACGACGACCTCACCCGCGAGCTCGCCCCCGGCGAGGGCCAGGGCTGGCTCGCCCGCCACGGCCTGGTTCCGCTGGGCTACCTCGGCGACGCCGACAAGACCGCCCGCACGTTCCCGGTCATCGACGGCCGGCGTTTCAGCGTCCCCGGGGACCGGGCGATCCGCCTGGAGGACAGGCGAATCCAGCTGCTCGGGCGGCAGAGCATCACCATCAACTCCGGCGGGGAGAAGATCTTCGTCGAGGAGGTCGAACGCGCCATCGCCGCCCACCCGGCCATCGCCGACGTCGTCGTCACCGGACGCCCCTCGGAGCGCTGGGGCAGCGAGGTGGTGGCCATCGTGGAACTCCTGGAGGACCACGAGGCCTCGGACGAGGCCCTCCTCGCCGAAGCCGCCCACCACGTGGCCCGCTACAAGCTCCCCAAAGCCATCATCAGAGTCCCCCAGATCCAACGCTCCCCCAGCGGCAAAGCCGACTACCGCTGGGCCCGCCAACAAGCCACCACCGCGGCTCCCACCCCCTGACCACCCGACCAGGCGACCCATTCGAACTTCGCGCGAAATTCGAACGCGAACTTCGCGACTCCAATTTCGCGCGAAATTCGAATCCCCACCACGCGCGGGCGCGTATGCCCTGTTCAGGGCGTTGTGTTCGAATTTCGCGCGAAGTTTGAATCGGGGGTTTGGGCTCGGATTTCGGGTGAAGTTGGGATCATCGGGGTTTCGGGGGTCACCCGGGTGG
>NZ_SMKS01000159.1:0-577 GCF_004348435.1 Saccharopolyspora terrae
GCGATATGCTCTACCCGGAGCGTATTTATCAGGAATTTGAAGGTGATAACGCCACCTGGTGGAACTTCGATCCGCGCGTTGAGTGGCTGATGGGCTACCTGACCAGCCATCGCTCTCAGAAAGTGCTGGTGATCTGCGCCAAAGCTGCCACTGCGCTGCAACTGGAGCAGGTACTGCGCGAACGTGAAGGTATTCGCGCTGCGGTGTTCCACGAAGGTATGTCGATTATCGAACGTGACCGCGCTGCCGCCTGGTTTGCCGAAGAAGACACCGGCGCACAGGTACTGCTGTGCTCAGAAATCGGTTCTGAAGGACGTAACTTCCAGTTCGCCAGCCACATGGTGATGTTTGACCTGCCATTCAACCCGGATCTACTGGAGCAGCGTATTGGTCGTCTGGATCGTATCGGCCAGGCGCACGATATTCAGATCCATGTGCCTTATCTGGAGAAAACCGCTCAGTCGGTGCTGGTGCGCTGGTATCACGAAGGTCTGGATGCATTTGAGCACACCTGCCCGACCGGACGCACTATTTACGATAGCGTATACAACGATCTGATTAACTATCTGGCTTCACC